>JAGLDW010001654.1 GCA_023145395.1 Lentisphaeria bacterium
AATCGTCGGTCGGCTTGCCCCCAGGTGTGGCTCGACCCTTGAAACAAGGATTTCCTCGAAGTCTCCCTGCGCGACCGCTTCGTCCACATCGCGATCGGCATAGAGGCGAAACGCTTCGTCCACAGTGATGCGGTCCCACTCGCCCGCAAAATCGATTTGGCGTCCTCGAAACGGACACTGTGCGGTGCCCAGGCACTGCGTCAACACGTGGCGCAGATAGGCGATGGTGTCGGTGAGAATATCTTCGTGGTCGGCGTGGAGCCTGTACCATTCGAGCATGGTGAACTCGGGCAGGTGATTGCGGCCGCGTTCGCCTTGTCGGAAACAGGCGCCAAGCTGAAAAATGCGCGCGCAGCCCACAGCTAGCATGCGCTTCATATGCAGTTCGGGGGAAGTGCGCAGAAACCAGTCGCCCGAGGGCTCGGCGTCGATGTAGTCCTCGAGCGCGGGTGCGGAGACGCGAATGGGCGTGGGCGTCTCGAGAAAATCGTGTTCACGGAAGAAGTCGCGCGTGGCATCGACTAGGCGCTGGCGCAGTCGAAGAACCTGGGTTAGGCGTTCGGTCGTCATGCGTTTCGAAGGAAGCCCCTAGGCCTTGCTCACACGCTCGGAGTAGTCCCCCGTGCGGGTGTCGATGCGCACCGTGTCGCCGAGATTCACAAAGAGGGGAACTAGGATCTCGTAGCCGCCTGTGACCTTGGCGGGTTTGGTCACATTCGTCGCCGTGTCGCCGCGTGCGCCGGGTTCCGTCTCGGTGATGACCTTCTCGACGAAGTTGGGCAGGGTGACTTCGGCAGGCTTCTCCTTGTAGAAAAGCACATTGCACTTCATCTCGTCGTCGAGGAAGCATTTCATGTCGCCGAGGATATCCGAGTCCACGCGGGTCTCCTCGTAGCTCTCCTCATCGTAGAATACGAGTGCGGTGCCTTCGTCGTAGGAGAAGATGAGGGGTTTCTCAAAGAGATCGGGTTTGTCGATCTTGTCCACGGAGCGAAAGGTTCTGTCCATCGTGTTGCCGTTGAAGAGGTGCTTCAACTTGCAGCGGTAGAGCGCCTGTCCCTTGCCGGGCTTGCAGAAGTCGAAGACACTGACAACCCAAGGCTCTCCTTCGATCTCGATTTTCAGGCCTTTTCTCAGATCCGATGCGCTGTACATGTAGTTCTGGTCTCCGTGGTTT
>JAGLDW010001655.1 GCA_023145395.1 Lentisphaeria bacterium
ATTCGCCCGACCAACGGCGACCAATTGAACCTGTCCCCAGTCTTCCTGTCCCCAGTCTTCCTCACATGACTTCTGATGTCGCCTCTTGGCGCCTCCAAAGGTATACTGTCCCCGTCTTTCCGACAAGAACGGTGTCGCACTTCCCGGACGGGGCACGCCGCCAGGAACGTCCGAACGCAGCGGCGAATGGGTTTGGAGCCCGCAAGCGCGGCAATCCGGCGGTGCGCTCGCGCAGCCATGGGGACCTGTCCAGGCCCGCGCGTGGCGGCGCACGCGACACATACCGCAACACACTGCAAGGCAAGAGGTTACAGAGGCTGTGGCAAGAGTTGGAAGTCGTTGCAGGGGAGCAGGTTACGAGATTTGACATTGAGAGGCTCCCAGTTTAGGTTTCCATAGGTGCGGCGCACGTTCTGCGCGCACGGCCGACCCCAGACGCTGGGACCGGCAGACCAAAACCATGACTGGCGCAGGAGACCAATGCCGATGGCAATCGACAGGGACTATGGGCACGGGACGATCGGGGAACTGCTCGACTCGAGGATCGCGGACGCCTTCGACTACACCAGGAACGAGCGTTCCTGTCCGGGGCTCCCCGACCGGGGGCTGGTCAGGGAGGGCACGCTGCGGGTGCTGTCGCACGCCGACAGCGGGCGCGACTGGCTCCAGCGGACCGGGGAGCAGGATCTGGGGCAGGCCACCCGGGCGACGTTCTTTCCCGCGCTGCACTCCAAGAGGAGGCGGCAGATGGTCGAGGACATAGCGCTGGCGTTCACGCGCGCGGCGGCGAGAGAGATGGCCGAACTGGGGATCGACCATCTCGCGGCGTTCCCCGAACTGGCGGACTACCGCTGCATCGCGGCCGACGGCCACACGATCGAGCACGCCTCCCATGCCGAACGGCGCCCGAGCGGCAACCACAACCCCGTCTCCTGCATCTACGCCCTGGATCTGCGCTGCGGCCTGCCCCGGGCCTTCGCGCAGGTCAGCGGCGACGGGCAGCGACGCCACGAGTGGCCCGTGTTCGAGCGCACGCTCCTCTCCATCGAGGACCCGCATGGCGGAACGGCCGGCACCATCCACGTGCTCGACCGCGCCTACATCGACAACCTGTTCTGGTCGCTGCACGCCAAGCGCAGCCACCACTACATCGTCACCCGCATGAAGAGCAACATGAAGCCGCTCATGCGCGCGCCGCTGCAATTCGACCGCGACGATCCGGTCAACGCCGGCGTGGTCGGCTACTACCACGTCGGCTTCAACAACGCCTCCACCATGTACCTGATCGTCTACGAGGATCCCGAGACCGGCGAGAAGTACGAGTTCCTCTCCACCGTCCCCGACATCAGGCCGGGACTCGCCGCCTGGCTCTACTTCCTGCGCTGGAAGATCGAGAAAACCTTCGACACCTTCAAGAACGACTTCGGGGAGTGCAAGGCATGGGCCAACGGCGAGAACGCCAACGCCATCCAGTCCGCCTGCACCGCCATGGCATACTGCTTCTGCCGCATCGTCGAGCGCAGGCTCGGAGCGGACCACGGCATCGAGGACGAGAAGGTCCAGAGGAAGTTCGACAAGCAGCTCGCGACCAGGGAGCGCGAGGCCGAGGCGGCGGGGCGCGCCGTCCACCCCCTGCACCGCATCACCCAGGCGTACCGATTGGCCAAGCTCTCGGCCCAGTTCATCCGGACCCTCCGCAACCATCTGTTCAGCGACAAACCCGTGCTCGCCCTCCTTGCAGCCTTTTCAGCGGCACTCCGGAGCTACCTGTGACTGGGGAAGTGTGACACCGTTCGGGGCGGGGGAGCAGTGGCCACATGTGCCAGCGAGGT
>JAGLDW010001656.1 GCA_023145395.1 Lentisphaeria bacterium
TCAGCTCGATCTTGTCGTCCAGTGTGCCAAGGATGTGGGCGATGCGTTTTTGTGTTGGCTGTGGAGGTGCGACGACTGGAAGGTCGCTGAGAATCGACGTGTTTAGGTTCGCCATTGTTGCGCCGATCGCGTGCTGCACAATCCAGTTGCGAACTGAGGGATGTGCCAAGTAGTAGGAGAGGTAGACAGAGTCAAGCCCCGCTTCTCCTGGGCGAATTCTCAGGCAGCCAGTCCCGCAGAGCCATCCATCCTCCGTCTCACGAATCAGCGCTCTCTTCTCAACATCACCTCTTCGACTGTAAACGATGTCGCCCGGCTTCACGCGGTAGCGAGAGAGCCGCTGAGCATCCTCCTCAGTGATGCAGGCAATGCCCTTCGGTCGATATCCGGTTGTCTTCGATGTTTTTCGGCATGATTGACGGCACGCCTTCAACAACATAGTCAGAGGCATGCAACTGGCTCCCGAAGGGGCCGGTCTGAATGTCGCCGCCGCCCTCGTCGCAGAGCAGGCCCAACGGCTTAACAACAGCACTCGCGGAAGAAAGAGGGAACAGCGACTCAAACATCTAACCCCAGCCCTTTCAGGTTCTTCCGGATCTCGTCTTCAAGTCGCTTCGACTCGGCGAACTGCTGAGAAAGCTCCGACGTGAGCCGCGCCATCTTCTCCTCAAATAGCTCGCTATCTTCCTCGGGTTCCGGCGCACCGACATAGCGGCCTGGAGTCAGGACGTGGCCATGTTTGCGGATGTCATCAAGTGTAGCGTCCTTGGAGTAGCCAGAGATGTCTTCGTATTCAAGCGCGGGGACAGGCACGTCTCCGCTTCGCTCCGCTTGAGCCAGTCCCCTCCACGCGTGATACGTGCCAGCAATCTTGGCGATGTCATCGTCGGTTAGCTCACGGTGCGTGCGGTCGACCATCGATCCCATCTGTCGTGCATCGATAAACAGCGTCTCGCCTTGGCGATCGCGGAAATGCCCCTCACCCCCAGCCCCTCTCCCAGAGGTAGAGGGGTGTTCATGACCCTTGGTTGGTGTGCCTGTCTTGTTGCGGGCGATGAACCAAAGACAGGCGGGAATCTGTGTTCCGTAAAACAGCTGCCCAGGCAACGCGATCATGCAGTCGACGAGATCGGCTTCGATGATGGCTTTGCGGATGTCGCCTTCGCCGGATTGGTTGGAGCTCATCGAGCCGTTGGCGAGGACGAATCCGGCAATGCCAGCTGGCGCAAGATGGTGGATGAAATTCTGTACCCACGCGAAGTTCGCGTTGCCTGTCGGCGGGACGCCGTACTTCCAGCGGACGTCGTCACGCAGACGATCGCC
>JAGLDW010001657.1 GCA_023145395.1 Lentisphaeria bacterium
GCGGTCAGCGCGAGCCGTTGACTCCACCGCCCAAGAAGTCCGTAGGATGGGCAAGGGTGCTTCAGCGCAGGCCGAAGCCCTGTCGTGGCGAGACGTGCGACGGAGATGATCGATGGAACCGCCGCAATCGCAGACACAGCACGAGCAAGAGGCTGAGCCTGAATTTGCGGCGGACCTCCTCTGGCTAGTCCGCTACCTGCTGCTGGCCCTGCTCCTCTGCACGCTCTGTGTGGGCGTCCCCGTGCTGGCTGCTGGACTCGTGAGTCCGTGGATCGGGCATCCGGTCGCCCTCGCGGGAGCATGGGCGTGGCTCCGGTTCGGGCCACCCGCCATGCCCGGATTCCTGCCCGGGATGCTCTGCCTGTGGGGCCTTGGCGTGTGCATCGGATCACTCGTCGCCTGCGTGATCGTGCTGGTGGAGCACCTGAGTACGTAGCCCGGAGTGCAACCACCCTCGCCCCTCGCTGCCCCGCCTGGCGTCTCAGCGGCCAACGGTGCGTCAGAGCGTGGCGGGTGTAGTCAGGCACTATCGAGTGCTGCTGAGCAGTTCTGGATCTCCCTCAGCAGGTCTTCCAGGGTGTACACGAGGTCTTCAGCAGACCGCGGCGACTGCGTAGCGTCTCTTCCCTGAAGGCGAGCGGCAGCCGTCAGGCTGCTGGCGCATTCCGCGAGGTCGCCAGCAAAGCGGAACGAAAGGGCACAGTCACTTGCCGCCGCCGCACTCCGGAGAGCCGGATACTCCTGCAACAGGGTCTCTGCGTCACCCATGTTCAGTTCGAATCCGGTCGTACGATCACGGAAGTGACAGGGGACGAAGCCGCTGTCATCTGCAACGGCTAGATCGGAGTCCAGCAGGAGAGGGAGTTCGAGGTGGTCGAGCGCAGACTGCCAAGAAGACCGGCCCGGCAGGTGGTTCCGTTCGATCAGAACGTGGATCTCGACGGACATGCAACCTCCGCCTTCATTGTAGCTCTCCGCGAATCCTGCCGCCGACGGTGGAAGATGTCGAGAGTCTGCAATCTGCCCGTGAGGCCTGAGCGCATGGGCGTGCAGCCCCGACAGACGATCGCCCCCGACACCGTACTGGGAGGCGTGTCGATGGCTGCATCCGGCGTGACTCGCGCACGCGCCGGGAGCAGCAGCGTACCC
>JAGLDW010001658.1 GCA_023145395.1 Lentisphaeria bacterium
GACGCATTGCTTGTCACCCACGCGCCGAGCGGGCTCGAGGCCGAGATGGACACGCTCATTCTGGAGCGGCTGTCCGCGCTGGAGCTGAAGGGCGCCTTGGATGCGCGGGGGAACATTCTAGCCCGCGTCGCGGGTCGTTCGGCTGGCCCGGCGACGATGGTCGCCGCCCACAAGGACGAGTTGACCGTCATGGTGAGAAAAATCGATTCCGACGGGCGGATCTGGGTGGAGGCGATGGGTGGTTGCCGTGCCTGGAAGTACGGCGAGGGCCCCTTCGATATTCTTTCGCGTCGGGGCGTGGTTCCCGGTGTGCTGTGTATGGGTTCCACGCACTCCTCGGAATTGTCCGGGCGAACGCATGCGGCCGTCCGGAAACTGCCTTCGTGGGACGTGGTCTACGTGGACTGTCGGATGGACGGCGCCTCGCTGAAGGCTGCGGGCGTGGGCGTCGGCGACCGCGGGGTCGTGGCACGTTCCCGCAAGACGCCCGTGTATCTCGGCGAGGACACGGTCTGCGGATATGCGCTGGACGACAAAGCCGCTGTGGCGGCCACGCTTCTGCTTGCGGCGGCATTGGTCGAGCATCCCCCCGAACACGATGTCATCCTGGCTTTCACCACGTGTGAGGAACCGGGTTGCTCGGGGATCCAGTATGCGGCGCGCGCACAGGAATTCGAGGACCTGATCGCGGTGGAGATCGCGCCCATGGCCGAGGAGTACGCAGTCGTGTTCGACTCCCGGCCCGTGCTCATGCACAAGGACGGAGTCTTCCACTACAGTCTGTCCTTGAGCCACGCACTGGAAGCCGCGGCGCTACGGGTGGGGACAGAGTGCCAGGGGCAGGTGGTGCGCTCCTTTGGGAGCGACGCCGGAATGGCGATGAAAAACGGGCTGGCGGCCCGTGCCGCCTGCATCGCTTTCCCCACCTACAACACGCATGGGTATGAGATGGCGCACCTCGGTGCCATCGAGAATTGCACCCATGTGCTGACCGAGCACCTCTGTCGTCCGCCGTCAGGTCTCTCTACTTGACGAGAAAGTCCCTCACGCCGTCCCATTCCGGCGGTGGTGGGGTGGCCTGGAACAGGTTGCACTGCTTCTGGTAGAAGGCTGAAAGCTCGTCTCCGGGGTGCAGTTGCAGCACCTCTCCGAAACTCTCTGCGGATTGACGCCACTCCCACTTCTTGTACAGCTTCATCCCTTGCTCGAAGTGGAGCAGCGCTCTATCCATGTTGGGGAACGTCTCGGGCGTATGGTGCCCCAGTGCCTCGAAGACCACGACGGGCCGGACTTGTCCCTTCACCCGCACACAGTCCACTTCGCGCAATTTGTGGCTGCCCGTGAGCTTGTCCACAAGTTGCTGGCAGAGGAGGATGCCCGTTCCGTAGAAGCGGTTTGCGCTCTCGAGCCGCGCCGCGAGGTTGACATTGTCTCCGATGACCGTGTAGTCCATACGGCGCGGACTGCCGATATTTCCTGCGATGACCTCTCCGCAGCTGAGTCCCACGCCGATGCGGATGAGCTGCTGGCCGCGCTGCTCCCGTCCGCTGTTGAGCACCCGCAGCGCCGCCATCATCTCGTTCCCCACCGTCAGGGCGTTGTCCGCGTCGTTGTCGTTGTGGAACGGCGCGCCGAACAGCGCCATGATCGCATCGCCAATGTACTTGTCCAGAACGCCGCCGTGCTGGAACACCACATCGACCATCTTGGAGAAGTATTCGTTGAGCATGATCACCGTCTCCCGCGCGCCCAGAGATTCGCTGAGAGGCGTGAAGCCGACGATGTCGCTGAAGAGAATGGCGACTTCCTGCGCCGTTCCGCCAAGAGCCTCCTCGCCCGCTTCGAGCAGCTTGTCCATCACTTCTTTGGTCATGTATCTGGCCATAGTGCCGCGGAGGCGTTTCTCCTCGGTGATATCCTCGGCGACGAGCATGGTTCCGAGGTGTTTCTCCTGCACATCGACGAGGGGGACAGTCGTGAGGTTGATGGAGACCTTGTCGCCATCGGGGCGGACCATGACCTGATCGACGGCACTGTCGGAGGAGCGTCCATCCTGCGCGCGTTGGACGCTGGCGGCGATCCATGGATTCGCATCGGTGATCCAGCGGTCGATCTTCTCCCCCACCGCACGGTGGTCCATGCCCAGCACTCGCTCCGCCGCTTCGTTGATCTTCTCCACATGTCCGTCTTCGTCCAGGGTGACAACCGCGTTGCTCAGGCTCTGGAGAATACTCTCGTTGTAGTTGCGGGCGTTCTGGACGTCGGAGAAAAGCTGTGCGTTCTCAAGAGCGACGCTGGCCTGGGCCGCAAAAGCGCGCAAACGTTCCTCGTCGACAGTTCGGAAAGGGCCCTTCTCGTGATTCAGCACCTGCATGACCCCCAGGCTGCCGCCTTGACGGCTTGTGATGGGTACACAGAGGATGTTCCGGGTCTTGTATCCGGTCTTGAGGTCCACTTCCTGGTTGAAACGAGGGTCCTTGTAGGCGTTCGGGATGTTGATTGTCTCACCCGTCGTGAAACAGGAGCCTGCCAGACCGGCGCTGGCGGGGAATCGGATCTCCCGGGAATTCATGCCCTCGGCCACGCGGGACCACAGCTCGTCCGTCCGCTTGTCGTGGAGGAATAGGGTGCTGCGGTCGGCATGGAGGATCTCGGTGGTGACAGTGACGATTTTTTCCAGCAGGGGTTCGATCTGCAACTCGGTGGAGATGGCGGTGGCCACT
>JAGLDW010001659.1 GCA_023145395.1 Lentisphaeria bacterium
ATCAAATCGTTCTGGTCGAAATCCCTTCCGTGCTTGTTCAGCACCTGAGCGACGCCGAAGACCAGTCCCTGGCTGTTGCGCAGGGGGGTGCAGAGGATGTTGCGCGTGTGGAAGCCCGTTTTCAGGTCCACCTCGCGGTTGAAGCGCGCATCGTCGTAGGCATCGTCGATGATCACTCCCTCGCCGCTGGTGAACACGCTGCCTGCCACGCCCGAGTGGTCGGGAATGCGGATCTCGCCTGTGGTGCCTCCCTGGGCTATGCGCGAGAACAGCTCGCGGTTGTGGGCGTCGTGGAGAAACAGCGTGCCACGTTCTGCGCGGAACGTCTCGGTCACAATTTCCATGAATCGAGGCAGAGCGGTGTCCAGCGAGTGGCACTGGCTCAGCTCATGCGTGATGTTGACTAGCCCCGAGAGGTGGTGGAGAAAGCCCGAGAACTTGTTGAGAAGCTCCTGCCGATCTGTGTTCGACAGACTGCTCAGCACGCTGTCGAGATCCCTCTCCCTCATACGATGCTCGAAGACGGAACGGACAAGGTCCATTTCACTAATCATAAAAACCCACCAGTTGCTGTGTGTGCTGAGGCTCCCATTCTCATTGGTAGTGGTACTCTGCAACGTCTGAGCAGAGCCGTCAAGTACTTTCCCCCTTGAAAACACCCTCGAATTCCACCGTCATCGCCCGTTGGAAAAGGGGGGGCGACCCTTGCGCAGTGCGTATTCCACAGTATGTTACTTTCCGTAATTAGACAGTCTAGGGTTTCTTCGTCGGCCAGGCGGCAATGGCAAGTGGGGTCGTCTTTGACCGACGAGATGAAGTGGGCTTGTCCCGCTTCTTTTCGTTTCTGGTACCGAACGTGTCGAAGTAGTTGGCACAGTCGGCGAGACGGGATGCCTCATTGTTCGCCTGGATGGGCGGACAAGAGAAGAGCATGCCTGAAAGTAGCGAGCGTACTATGAACAACAGCGAATTTTTGTCTGTGCTGGAGTATCTCGAGCATGAGCGCGGGATTGACCGCGAGACGCTGATCGTTCTCATTGAAGAGTCCCTCTCCTCCGCCGCGCAGAAAGTTGTGCATTCCGAGCAGGAGATCCGGGTGCGCGTCGATCGGTCCACGGGCGACATCGTGTGCTGGGCGCCCGTCGTCGTCGTGAAGACTGTGCACAACAGTGGTGAGGAGGTCTCTCTCGCAGACGCGAAGAAGCTTCGTCCCGACGTGTCTGTGGGAGATGAGATCGAGTGGGAGGTCACGCCCAAGGATTTTGGCCGGATCGCCGCTCAGACCATGAAGCAGACCTTGACATACGGGATCCGCCAGGCGGAGAAGCTGAACATCTGCGAGGACTTCAAGGACCAGCTGAACCAGTTGCTCACCGGTGTTGTGCGGCGAGTGGAGCATGGTGACGTCTACATCGACTTCCACCAGGCCGAGGGAGTCATGAGGTACAACGACCGCATTCCTGGGGAGGAGTACCACCCCGGAGAGCACATCACAGCGATCCTGCTCGATATCAATGCCGACCATCCGG
>JAGLDW010000166.1 GCA_023145395.1 Lentisphaeria bacterium
CCCCAGTTGCGCACGGACAGACTGCCCGGCGAAGAAGTCAAGATCCTGAGTGCGCGCGCCAACGCCGATCTCGACAAGAAGAAATCCTTCACGGAGACGGCCGACGGCATTGTCGTCTGGTATTCCGAGGAGCGCGAGCGGGGCGTGAAGCTCTTCAGTTTGCGGCAGATGGTTGGGTTGCACAATGGCCCGGAGACCTTTGGTGGCGAGAAGGAGGTTCTGAATCCAAACGGAGATGGATTCAGCATGCAGGGCGAGTCGCCGACAATCAACGTGCCTGCCCGATCCTCTTCGGACCTGTGGCGCCTCAACGAGTCAAGGCTGGCCATTCTGAGAAGCAAAGGCATCCAGGATAGCTCGCTGGCCGAGTTGCATGGTCGCTCCGAGGATCTGCTGATCGAGACGCGTGACGAGAAATCTCCCCTGCGGAGGGAAGCGCTGGCCACAAGCTCTTTCTGGGCTTCGCAGCCCGTGTATCGCAAAGTACGCTCGATGCTGGATGATCTCGTGCGTGCCGTCCTGATTCTGCTGGCTCTGTCCGTACCTTTCTCGTTCGCCATTGAGCGAGTGGTCGTGGGCGCCACCACCATCTATCGGCAGCTCTGCTGGTTCATGGGTTTCTTTGCCCTGACATTCCTAATTCTCTATCTGTCTCATCCGGCTTTCGCCATTGCGAACACGCCGATCATCATCTTTCTCGGCTTCGCGATCTTGATGATGTCGGTCATGGTGATCGTCATCATCATGCGGAAGTTCGAATTCGAACTCAAGGCGTTGCAGGGAATGACCGCGACCGTGCATGCTTCTGATGTGTCGAGTGTGAGCACGTTCATGGCCGCCATGCACATGGGGATCAGCACCATGCGCCGCCGTCCCATGCGCACCGCGCTGACCGCGATCACGATCATCCTGCTCACCTTCACGATTCTCTGCTTCGCCTCCTTTGGAACTCAGTACGGGATCATTCCTCTCTTCAGCGCTCCGAATCCCTCCTACAGCGGTATCTTCGTGCACAACGTCAACTGGAATCCGCTAAGCCCCGATCTTTCCGATGTGATCAAAGGCCGCTGGCGTGATCGCGTTTCGGTCTGCAGACGCTTCTGGATCTCGCCAAAGACGCAGGACAACCCGGGGCTTCTGGTGAGTCGCTCCGACGGTTCCAGCCCCGTGACGATCAAGGGGGTTCTCGGTCTCGACCCGCACGAGTTCAAATCACGTCCCGACTTGGTCGAGCTGTTCGGCGAGATTGACGATGACACCGTCCTTCTGACCAGCGCTGTCGCGGCCGAGGGAGCGCTCAATGTGAAGCCGGGAGACGAAGTGGTTCTCAAAGGAAGGCGTTTGAGGGTGGGCCGCCTCCTGGATTCGGTGAAGGTGTCGGCCTCCAAGGATATGGACGCCTCGAGTATCTTGCCTGCGGACTTCACCGAAGCCACTAGCACCCAGCAGACAGCGGAGGCCGAGGAGGATGCGGAGCTGATGACGCAGCGCAACTGGGCCAGCCTGCCTGTGGATTCGGTGGCTATTGTCTCGGCTCGGACTGCGCGTGAACTCGGTGCCAGCCTGTACGGGATTCTGCTGTACACCAAGGACAGCACCGAGGCCATCGAGATTGCCGAGGACCTGTCGCGCATGCTTCCCTTTCCCATTGCCGCCACCCGGGACAACGGGGTGTATCGCCATATTCTGGGGACGGTTCTGAAGGCGTCGGGAGCGAAGGATCTGTTCTTCCCGATCGTTCTTGGGGGGCTGGTCATTTTTGGCACGATGCTGGGATCGGTCGCCGATCGGCAGAAGGAGATCTACACCTTCAGCGCACTGGGTTTGGCGCCAAAGCACGTGGCCACTCTATTCTTTGCCGAAGCCATGGTCTACTCCCTCATCGGCGGGCTTGGCGGCTACCTTCTTGCGCAGGGAACCATGAAGATCCTCGGATTGCTCTCGGAGTACGGTCTGGTTCGCGTCCCCGAGATGAACATGAGCTCGACCAACACCATCGTGACCATTCTGATCGTGATGGCGACCGTGCTGATCTCCGCAATCTACCCCGCAATCAAGGCGTCCAAGTCTGCGAATCCGGGCTTGATGCGCATGTGGCGTCCGCCCCCGCCAGACGGCGATCTGCTCGATCTGGTCTTTCCATTCACAGTTTCCGAGTACGACATTACCGGTGTGGTGAGTTTCCTGCGCGAGCATTTCAACAACCACACGGACACTGGGCTTGGGCGGTTCATGACGAGTAGTGTCCAGCTGGCGAAGGAGGCCAATGGCAACCTTGGGCTGGACGCGAATGTCGCCCTCGCACCCTTTGACCTGGGTGTGAGCCAGACATTCGCCCTGCGCAGCACGCCGAGCGAGATTCCGGGCATCGACGAGGTGCGCGTGATCATGAAGCGTCTGTCCGGTCAGCCCAAGGACTGGCAACGCTTGAACAAGGTGTTTCTCGACGACCTGCGCCAGCAGTTTCTGATCTGGCGCTCCATTCCCCATGAAACCATGGAACTCTACCGGGAGCGCACATTGACGGCGCTCGGAGGCGGAGAGGCGGGGACTACTGACGACGACGCCACCGCAAGCGAGGATGCATAGGCATGGCAAGACGCATTGACAAGGAGCTCGAGGAGTTCCGGCGGGTAATGGAAGTTCCCTCGACGTTCGAGGAGGGATTTCGCTGGTCCTCGCTGCTAGGCGCCGTCTTTGTGGCGCTGCTGATGGTGCCGGGCGCCGTGTACATGGGGCTGCTGGCAGGCGTGGGAATTGGCGCGGCCGCCCAGTGGGTGACCGTGATCCTTTTCATCGAGGTCGCCAGACGTGCCCACAAGCACCTCAACAAGTCCGAAATCTTCGTGCTCTTCTTCATGGCGGGCGCCATGATGGGGGGGCTTGGGCTCGGCGTCCAGGGGGGCCGCCCCACCGGTCTCCTGTGGAACCAGTTCTTCATCCAGTCGGACGCGGCGGCGGCCAACGGCATCGCAGGCCAAATTCCCCGCTGGGTCGCACCCGATCCTGCAAAGTTCCCAGATTCCTACGCCCAGCGCACATTTTTCCACGTGGACTGGATCCCTGTGTTGCTCATGACCGTTTTCGGCACATTCCTGAGCCAGCTCTCCAACACTGTTTTGGGGTATGGACTGTTCCGAATCACGTCCGATATCGAGAAGTTGCCCTTCCCGATGGCGCCTGTGGGCGCCCAGGGTATCATGGCGATGGCAGAGGACATCGAGGCGAAGGCCGACAAGACTGCCGAGGACTCCTGGCGGTGGCGCGTTTTCGCGATCGGGGGCGCGCTAGGACTTGCCTTCGGCGCGGTCTATCTTCTGCTTCCCGTGCTCAGCGGAGCACTCACGGGCACCGCAATTCAGATCTTCCCGATCCCGTTCTCGGACTTCACAGGCAAGACGGGGCGGTATCTTCCTGCCTTTGCCACAGGGATCAACTGGAACTTCGGGAATCTGATTCTTGGTATGGTCATGCCCTTCTACGGCATGGTTGGAAGCTTTGTGGGCCTAGTTGTGACTGCCGTGGCAAATCCGGTTTTGTACAACTACAACATTCTGAGCAACTGGAAATTCGGCGATGACACCATCGCCACCATGTTCAAGAACAACATCGACTTCTACTTCAGTTTCCAGATTGGCATCGCGTTCGCCATTGCCATCGTCGGGCTCTGGCAGGTGGGACGCAAGATGGCGGAAAAGCGTGCCGAGGCAAAGGCGAGTGGCACCCTGAACAACATGGAGATCACAAGTGTCCCTGAGGGACGCGGAGACATTGGTTGGTTCTGGATCGTGCTCTGCTATTTCATTGTCACCATCACCTACATAGCCGCTTCGATGGCGTTGTTGCGCTGGCATCACGAGAAGTGGGATCCGGACATCTTCAAGGTATTGGCCGTTTTGCTCTTCCTCGGATTTGTGTACACGCCTCTAATCAGCTATGTGACGGCGCGTCTGGAGGGAATGGTTGGCCAGGTCGTGGCCATCCCCATGATTCGTGAAGCGGCTCTGATCCTGTCCGGATACAAGGGTGTGGCTTGCTGGTTTCTGCCGATGCCGGTCGCCAACTATGGCATGATGACAGTTTTCTACCGGCAATGCGAGCTTACCGGAACGAAGTTCACCAGTATCTGGAAAACGCAGGTGATTCTCTACCCGATCATTTTGCTCAGCTCGGTTTTCTTCATGAACTTCATCTGGGGCTTGAATCCGATTCCCTCCTACGCCTATCCCTATGCGCAGAAAATGTGGGAGTTGCAGGCGGCGAACCGCTGCATCATGTACTCCGCAACCATGGGGGAGTACTCCATGTTCGAGCAAGCCTGGCGTCCGCTCTACTTCTATGCGGGGACGGGATTCGGTGTCACGCTGTTCTCCATCATGAGCCTTTCGGGGGCGCCGATCATGCTGACCTACGGTGTCGTGCGCGGTCTTGGCCAGACCATGCCCCACGCGATCATACCGCAGTTTATCGGCGCGCTGATCGGACACTTCTATTTCAAGAGGCGCCTGAAGCTGAGGTGGCGCCAGTATATCCCCGTCGTGAGTGCGGGCTTCGCCTGCGGGATGGGATTGATCACCACGGCTGGCGTAGGCATTACCTTCCTGAGCAAATCCGTGATCAAGCTTCCGTTCTAACGCATCCCGGTAGATGGCGTATGCATAAGGGTGCAGGTATCGATGAATAACGTTCTCATCAAAGTTCATGACCTGAACAAGCAGTTTGACCTGGGCAAGGCTATTGTTCACGCACTGCGCAGCATCAATCTTGAGATCTTCAAAGGCGAGTACCTCTCGATCATGGGCCCTTCGGGTTCTGGCAAGAGCACGCTTTTCAACATGATTGGTGCGTTGGACACGCCCACGAGCGGCCATGTTGAAGTGGCAGGCGTGGACCTGACCGAACTGACTGCGCGCCAGCTTGCCCATTTTCGCGGGCACCATATTGGCTACGTGTTTCAGTCGTACAACCTTCTTCCCGCATACGATGCGGTGATGAATGTGTCCCTGCCGCTTCTGTTTGCCGGGCTCGAACCTGAAAAGGCGAGAGAGCGGGCTGAAGAGGTCCTCACACGCGTGGGACTCGGACATCGTTTGGACCATCGTCCGGACGAAATGTCTGGAGGGCAGCAGCAGCGTGTCGCCATTGCCAGAGCCTTGGCGAACGATCCCGCCATCATTCTCGCCGATGAGCCGACTGCGAACTTGGACTTGGTGACGGGCGGAGAGATCATCGACTTGCTGTCCGGTCTGTCCAAAGAGCTGGGGGTGACCGTGATCACAGCCACACATGACCACAAGATGCTTGACACATCGGACCGCATTCTGTGGATCAAGGACGGTGCGGTGGACCGGCTGGAGAGGCGCGAGGATCTGGACATCAAGGTCGGTTCGGTCGGCTAGTTCCTACGATCGCCCCTTCCCTTCGTCCCACCCCTGCATTGTATCTTCTTCATCGGACAAGTCCGGGCGCTATCGCGTCCATGGGAGTCCATTCCCCATGTCAGAGTCAAAACCACCCCATTTGCTGCTCCACGTCTGTTGTGGGCCATGCGCGACCTCCTCGGTCGAGCGACTCCAGGAGGAGGGAAGGGTCACGCTCTTCTACTCCAACTCCAATATTTGGCCTAGTGAAGAGTACGAAAAACGTTTGGTTGAGGTGCGCAGGCTTGGGGAGATGACGGACTGCGATCTCGTGGTGGACACTTACGATCACGAGGCGTGGCTCGACCGAATCCGCGGGCTGGAAGGCGAGCCGGAGAAGGGAGCGCGTTGTCTGCGCTGTTTCGAGTTCAGTCTGGCCCGTGCAGTTCAGCATGCATGCGCGAACGGATTTGATGGCCTGGCCACGACTCTCACTGTAAGCCCCCACAAACGCTCTGCCGATCTGTTCCGCATTGGACAGGCGCTCTGGGATCGTTTTCTGGCCATTGACTTCAAAAAGCAGAATGGTTTCGCCCGCAGCTTGGAACTATGCCGCCAGTACGGCATGTACCGACAATCCTACTGCGGCTGCGAGTTCAGCATGCGCAGGGAGCCGTCGAGGGAGTAGTCCATTTCCCATTGGGTGGCGTGGCGCCCCCTCGGCTCTGCGGAGTCCGCAGCACGCTGCTCAGGAGAACGAGGGGAAGACCGAGTAGCCCTCGAGATCCAGGACGCGGCCAGATTTCGCCCAGGGAGCATTCGTCTCGGCGGGTAGTCGACCTGTCTCGTAGCAGTGAATCAGCGTGTCCGCGAGTCCTTCGACCACCGTGAGCTTCTTGTCCCCCTCCCCTTGGATGGAGACTAGAGTAGCGGGGAAGTCGATGATTTCAGACGCTGACTCCTGCATGCCGTTCATGCAGAGCGTCTGGATGCTAGCCGCTTCGATGCCGCACACGATGTCGCTCTTCCCCCGGACGGCTCCAATGCTGGCCCAGAGCTTGTTGGGCACGTTGCGCTGTGGATCGCCGTAGTCCACCGTCTCCCCATTCGCGAATTTCGCCTGGACCGTTTTCTGTGCGGCGGAGTAGGTGACGACGGCGTTCTCGAACTCGTAGACGAATTCTGGGCCCCGGGTGTCGGCGATGGCATGGCATGAGTAGAAAAGAATCTCCACCCCGTTCTCCGTGATGGCGCGGCAGGCGCCCGTGTCATAGTTCTCGATTTTGTTGGCGCGATACAGCTCGGCCGTCACCGTGCGCGGTACGGCGCTGCGGTCGAGCGCGGGTCCCAAGACGTAGAACATGTTGTGCAAGTAGTGGGCCGTCGCGTTGTTCACGGGACTGTCCAGCACCCAGTTCCCCTGTGCGTCCTTCAATGCCGCCGCCCAGTTGTTGCGTTTGTAGTAGCCTTCGGTCCGGGGCCAGAGAACCAGCGTGCGCAGTCGCTTCGGAGCACCAAGCCGGCCAGCGAGAATGTCGGCCTTCAAAGCCAGGATGGCTTCGTTGAAAGACCATTGATAGCCGATGGCCACAAAACGCCCGGCACGATCTCGGGCTTTGCGCATTGCGGTCGCTTCCTGGATAGTGGCGCCCAGTGGTTTCTCGCAGAGGACATTGCTCCCGTTCTCGAGAGCTTCACAGGTCTGGGGAGCATGCAGCGAGATGGGGGAGGAGATGACCGCTAGCTCGGCGGAGTGCTCCGCATAGAAAGCGGCTAGATCGTCGAAGAAGGGGATGGCAAGCGCCTTCAATTCCTCAAGTCGGCGGCAACCGGTTGCGAAGGGATCAACCACACCGACTATGCGGAAGAGCGTCTTGTCCTCGGCATCGAGAAGCGCATTCACGTAGGTGTTTCCGTAGCCGCCTACGCCGACGAGTACAATGGACACGGGGTTGGACATGGTCAGAACTCCTGAAATGTGCGAATACAGGACGTATACAGGCCACCGCCGGGCTTGTCCCGGTGGAGCCATGATTTTTTGGAGAAGGAGCGCAACTACTTTATCTCGGCGAGTGGTGCCTTCCAGTTGGAGGAGGCGGACGCTCCACCGGGCGTTCGTACGAGGGGATCTCGTCCGGCATGGGAGTGTCGCTGATATCCAGAAACCTCTCTAATTCCTGTTCGATGTAGAGGATGTGAATCTTGTTGCTGCAATCCAATAGAGTATGATCTTCCTCGTCGTCAGTTACGGCATGTAGGAAATAAGTCTTCACGGTTCCGTATTGCCCGCCTCCGGACTCGCGCTTTTCGCTGTAGAGCTGCGTTATGTTCTTTGCGTGAACAGTCCCCTCTCCGGGAACTGGGATGGGACCATGTCGAATGGTCAGCAGGAAGTCGGCAACGGTGATTCTCGTCGTGTTCAGGCACGTCGCCACAGCCGAATAACCCAGTAGGATTCCCACAGGCACGCCGATAACGCTGACAATGAGTAGTCCACCAATCCCTGGCTTGGTTTCCTGGGTGAACCACAAGATCACGCAAGTGTTCCAGAAGATGGCGAAGAAGATCAAAGGTAGTTGCTTTGCGGAGAACCAACGCCGGGAGATGCGGAAGCCATCTTCGCGATCAAACAGCTTTACCCCTTTGGGCAAACCAATCCTTCCCTTGGCTGTTTCTCTCGTGCAGGCGGACGCAATGGCGCGTAATTGATCCGCAAATTCGAATTCCTCGCCGCATGCAGCACACTTGGCGACGTGGCACTTGAAGTCCACGGCTAATGCGGGAACACTCTCGTCGCACTTCGGACAG
>JAGLDW010001660.1 GCA_023145395.1 Lentisphaeria bacterium
GCCCGCCTGCGCTTTCCTGCGTCGGTGCCTGCGCCGATGCGCGAACAGCAAAAGCAGTGCGAACGACGTGTTGCACACTCGAATCCGCCTCAAAACGAAATTCAAAATGTGAGTTCTAAGGGTCGGCGCGGAAAGCGCAAAGTAGCGAGGGCATCCCGCCCCCTACGCCCCGACGATGCGCGGCATGGGAAGAGGTGCTTTCGCCATCTCTCCGTAGAGGAACTTCAGCAGCATCTCCGTCTTCAACGCAGCACAGTCCGGCAGATCCCAGAGATTCCGGTATTCGCCCGGATCCTCCTGCAGATCGTACAGCTCCCCGTACTCGCGATTGTAGTGGACGGTCATCTTGTAGCGCTGGTCGATGTAGGTGCGCATGTTCATGGTGGTGGGCTGGTGCTGATTCTCCACGATCACGTGATCGCGCAGGCCTTCGACCTCCCCAAACCAAACCGCCTTCTGGTCCACCCCCGACATGGTTCGGGGAACGGCCAAGCCGGCGACACTCAGAAATGTCTGTGACAAATCCACCGTGGACTGCAACGAGTCGGAAATGACGCCCGAAGGCACCGTGCCCGGCATGCTCAGCACCAGCGGCACCCGCAGCAAATCCTCATAGTGATGGATCGCCTTTGCCGTGAGTCCATGCTGTCCCCAGAAATCACCATGATCGGTGGTGAAGCAAACCAGCGTGCTTTCAGCGAGTCCGAGCCTCTCCAGGTTGTCGATGATCCGCCCCACATGTTCGTCCAGCATGGTCATCATTCCATACATGGTGGCGATGTGCTTCGCCTTGATCTCACGCGAGCGCAGGTGGCACCCTCCCCCGTGAACCGAGTTCCCCTCGGGCTCCTGGAAGGCGCTGAAATCGGGTTTGCGCTCCTGGGAAAGCTTGAAGTACGGTGGCTTGTCGTCGAACTCGCCCTCCACGAACTCCGGCACGGTCACAGCCGCGGGGTCATACATGCTCGCGTAGGGCTCCGGCACCATGTACTGCGGATGCGGATCGAAAAAACTGGCCCACAGGAAGAAATGGTCGCCAGCCTCCGCATACTGGTCCATCAGAGCATTCGTGCGCTCCGAGATCCAGGTGTTGTAGTGAATCTCCGCCGGGATCTCCCACGCCTGCCCCGGGGTGCGCGCCTCGTGGGTGGACTGCGCATGGGGATCGTCGTCCACGCAGAGCCGCGGAGCGTTGGGACGAAAGTAGTCACGCCAATTCTCGTAGCCTTTCGACTGCATCCAGAGCGCGTAGTGCTGGCC
>JAGLDW010001661.1 GCA_023145395.1 Lentisphaeria bacterium
CTCGCCGACGAAGAGGCCGGCGCCGGCGACGGGTGTGCAGACGTGGATTTCCGGCTTGATCTCACGGGGGGTGTAGAATGCTTGTTCGAGGTGCAGAACCACCTGTTCGAGCGCATCGGCCTGCACCAGGATCATCATGCAGCCGCCCATGCCCGCGCCGGCAAGCTGAGCGCCCACCACACCCTCGGTTCCATTGGCAAGATCGACTAGATGATCGACCGCCTCGGTGCTGCACGCATAGCGCCCCGTCTGCTCGCCCAGTTCCGCCGCTGCCTGCGCCAGTTGATGAAGTCGTTCGTCGTCCAAGCATGCGACATGAGGTCGACTTTTCCCAGAGGCGTCGAAACGAACCACTCGGTCACCATCGTGGCTCGCCCTCATCATCCGCCCAATGTCCCCCAGCCCTCCCTCGGCCACGACCTTCGCAAACGTCTGACTGCGAATGCACTCACTGATGCCGAACAACGCCACTCCCCGCAGATCGTAGGGACCAATATCAGCGTGGGTGGCAAAGAGCTGTTCCGTCCGCTCCCGCTCGCTTTCGGCCATGAGCGCCTGCAGTTCCAACCGCGACGGATTCTCGGGCAGCAGTGTCAGCGCACGATACAGGTCGGCCACATTGACTTGGAGCTTGTCCGGATCAAGATCACGCAAGTGCTCGATCCCTGCGGCCGCAGGCCAGCGGCGGCGCAACAGCATCTGGGCAAACTCGTAGCAGGCCACTCGATGATTGAACACGTCCCGGGCATTTCCGCTCTTCCTGGCGCTCGAACCACTGTGAGCCACAACCAAGCGAAGATCCGGGGGCAGCGCA
Source organism: Lentisphaeria bacterium (assembly GCA_023145395.1). GTDB lineage: Bacteria > Verrucomicrobiota > Lentisphaeria > Oligosphaerales > Lenti-02 > JAGLDW01. The sequence continues at coordinate 815 of JAGLDW010001661.1, forward strand.
ACTTCGCCCGCAAGCTGAAACGGGAAGAATCCAATCCGCAACACATGCCCAAGCTTTCCCGCCCGGATCGCGGCATGATCGGCACTGCCTCCCCGGGATCCCACAAACCACTCGCCCTCGCCGCAGAGATCCACAAAATCGTGCATCGCCACATCCAACCCGTTCAAGGCGATCGTGGCCTGGGCAAATGCCACCACCAGAGCGGAGCTTGAGGACAAGCCAGCGCCCATCGGCACATTGCCGTTGACCATGCAGTCCATGCCCTTCAACCGCGTCCCCGTGCGCTCGTGCTGCAAGCGAAGCATGGGCGCGCGGACGTAGTGACTCCAATCCCCCGGTGCCCGCTCAAGCACTTCCCGGACTGTCCGGGTCTCGAGAAACTCCAGCCAATCGGGCCAGTCCTCCTCGCTCAGCATATCGAAAATGCGGAATTCGCGGTTTGGGAAGTGCGTGACATCCAGATTGCGCAGCCGCACCACATCGTCTTCGCGGGGCGCGGCCGCCACAAGCACTTCGCGGTTGATGGCCATCACATTGACATGCCCCCCCCGGTGATCCACGTGGCGCCCCATCAGGTTGATCCGTCCCGGAGCGCGACAGAGAATCAC
>JAGLDW010001662.1 GCA_023145395.1 Lentisphaeria bacterium
CGTCTTGGGGCTGATTGATATGTCGGATCAGGTGGATGGATCGCGTGAGGACGAGAGAGTGCCGACCATGACTTCGTCTCCTCAGGGATCCACGGGCAAGCTCGTGAGCTTCGTCCGACGTGTCTTTGCCCCCGCGCCCTTCGTGGACATCGCCGCGTGGCGTGCGACCACAAATAGCGCGGTCCCAGAGCGGGGATCGCCTAGCGCTGTTGCTGCAGGCAGTCGCGGCCAAAGGACGGAAGGATCTTCATCAGGCCTTCTTGCTTCACGCAGTCGTCGATCGAGTTGATGGGCTTTTTCGCCGCCGGGTCTTTGTTGATCGGCAGGCATGAGGTTTTGCTGAGCGCACCGAGGATCTTGTTGGCGGTGCAAGAGCCCCAAGCTGCCTTATTCGGAACGGTCGCTGGCGCTGCTTTGGCCATCGTGGCTGCCAAGGCGCGGCGATGGATCTTCCAAGTGTTGGGCAAGTACTTCTGCATGCACTTCTGCGTCAGCTTAGCTTCGGTTTTGACGTAGCCGACGCGATTCAAGCAGGCCGTTTGCCTGCGCTCGTGCTTTGCGCGGGAGCTGGTGGCGGTGTTGTAGAGATAGCTGCAACCGGATTTGTTGAGCACGGGGATCGCCTTGTCGACCAGGCAGGTGACGATCTTGGGGATCGTGTCCTGCGGCAGCACCATCTTCGACAGCGGCGCTGTAAGGGCCTTCGTGAACTTCGACGTCAGCTCGGCGCGCGAGTCGTTCCACGACGTTCCTGAGGCTTCCTTGATCTTGATTTGAACGTCCGCTCCCAAGAACTGCCAGGCCACGTACGCACCGATCAACAGAACACTTCCGACGATGCCGAGACCTTTTTTCATGGCCCCAGAGTATCCCTCAGCGCCCTGCGAGGCGACCCTAGATTTCCGACGCGCGACGCGCTCGCACTCAGGTTCATGTCACGCGCAGCCAGGTTCATGTCACGGTCAACGCGTGCAAAGCGCTCTCAACGGCGAGGGTTGTCGGTTTTTCGCTTTACGCCGACAGCTCGTGGCTTACCCCACCGACCACCGAGTCCCAAAGGCCCTTGGGCCGTCTGTTCGCCCCTACTCGGCACTCCGAGCCTTACCATAAGTGATGAACGAATCATTCATGGACAGGTATTGCGCCGCGATCCAGTCATCGGATCGGGCGACGCTGGAAATCCGCACTTCATCGATCTTGCCATCCGTAGCGTTCCGGTACGTTGCTGTTCCGGGGGAACCGATCCCAATGCGCCAGAGAGCCTTGCCGTAATCATAGGCCTTGGCCCCCGGGGTGAAGGTCGTTGTGGTGATGCGCTGACCGTTCGCGTAGATGCTGAGGGTTCCCTTCGCTCGACTCAGCACTCCGACAACGTGGACAAAGGTCCCCGGCAGGTACACCCCTGGGGTTCCGGCCGACAGATGCGTGGGGCCTGACAAGTAGTGAGAGAATACTGCCGTGTTGGGGTAGGTGAAACCGGTGTAGATCAGTCCGGCGTGCCGGCCTTTCTTGATCATGATTCCGAAGTAGGTCTCGTTGTCCGGATTCGACTGGCCCGGGGGCGTCTGGTCCGGGTTGAGCCAGGCCTCGACGGTGTAGTCATCTTCTTGGATGGTCTCGAGACCCTTTGAATTTGGAAACTCGATATAGTCATTCTGGCCGTCAAAATCCTGACCCTCGCCGATCTTGGCCGTGACCCGGGAGGGCACGTCCTTCGCGGTGCCGGCGCCTCCCGTGCCATCGTTGTTGTTGGCGGTGCTATCGGCAAACTCGCCGGATGCACCGGTCCCATGCTCGGATAGGTGCCATACGCCCTGGAACGACGAGTTCCAAACGCTCGTCGGGGATCGTCCGTCGGAGGCGCTGGCATTGTTGTAATAGAGCCAGATGTGGTCAGCACCGGATGAGTCGTCGATCAGCGGTACCTTGACCCACACGTGAGACAAATCGCTCTCGTTCCAGCCTTCGATCTCGTGGGCGAGCAAGCTCTTGCCGTCCGCGTCGATGAAACGAAGATCTTGCCCGGCGTCTTGTGTCTTTGTGTAATCGATGCGGGAGCTGTCGAGCACGACCAGCACAGGAAAATCTCTCAGGCTCTCTGTCTGAGAGGCATTTCCAAAGGTCAGCTTGATCCTCGTGCCCCACATCTTGTCGTGCCAGGGGGCTGCGTCGTTCTTGCCGTTGCTGTCCAGGACAGCAAGGTCGGAC
>JAGLDW010001663.1 GCA_023145395.1 Lentisphaeria bacterium
GCCACGATCGCGGTCTTGCGGCTGCGCCCACGGCCCGCCATCCTTGCCTCCCACTTCTTGCTTATCGCGGAGTCCGGCTGGTATCTCAACCAGAGCCAGGCCAGCTGGATCATCAGGCGTCGCAGCTCGGGGTTGCCCGCCTTGCTGATGCCCTGGTTCCTGCGCATTCTGCCGCTCTCCCAGGGAACGGGGACGAGCCCGAGGTAGGAGGCGAACTTCTTGCCGTTGGAGAACCGGTGGAAGTCCCCCACGTACCAGGTCAATCCCCGCGCAATCCTCTCTCCCACCCCTTTGTACTGCATGAGCACGTCGACGGGATGGTGCTCCCCCCTCCCGGCCGCCTCCTCGCGCTGGCGGGCCAGCACGGCGTCCATCCGCTCCTCCCAGCCGTCCAGATTTTTCTCCAGCACCTCGAGTTCCACGACCATGTTCTCGATGCAGGCCATCTCGACTTCGGGGAAGAACTCCCGGACCAGCTCGCTGTCGCGCCACCCCTTCAGCTTCGCGCGCCATTGCCCGGCGGTGCGGTGCGAACTCTCGCTCGGCAGCGGCCAGCGCTCCATGATGCTGAGGATGCGGTTGTTGTTCCGCTTGATGTCCTTCCGCAGCCGCTCGATCTCCCGGAGCATGCGCCGGTCGCATTCCTGATCGACCGAAGGAACCCACACTGATGGAAAACCCACTGCTCGCGCATCCTTCTCCGCCAGCCCGCGGGCGTCCAGCCGGTCGCTCTTGGCCTTCTTCCCGGTCTTCACCACCTCCAGCTTGTTGACCGGGAGGATGGTGACGCTCGCGCCAATGCACTGCAGCATCCGCGCCGGTGTGAAACCATTGCGCCCAGCCTCGTAGATCACATCCACTGGCCGGCCCAAGTCAACCAGTTCCCTGATCTTGGAGCACACGTCCAGAAGGTGCTCCGTGCCGGTGTACATGCGTCCCTTGTGCTTGCCGTTGGCAGTGTCCAGGATGTCCACCGCCCACTTGTCCTTCCCCATGTCGATGCCGACATTCAGGCGGGAGTCGTGTTGATCGCGGTCCATTGTGAAGCTAAGATTCGAGAGCATGAGTCCTGTTCCTTTCCTGTTCGGGCCGGTTTCCGTTGCCGATCCTAAGCGGCAACTTGCGATAGACGGAAAACGTAGCCCGGAACAGGACTCATGTTATCTCCAGGATTTGCGCTGTCCGCAGAGTGGGCGGAGGCAGCTTGCCTCCGCTCGTGTCCGCATTGCGCTGTCTGCAAGGCACGGCCGCTGTGGACATCGTCCCTCCAGGATTTGTGGTATTCGCAATTCGTGCCCCGCGCTAGCGGCCGCTACCGTTTGCGGGCACGGAGAGCCGGG
>JAGLDW010001664.1 GCA_023145395.1 Lentisphaeria bacterium
CAGGTGGCAAGTTTCGGGTTATCGGTTGGTGGCCGCCGATGCAAACATCACACATTGACACTGTTACCGTGTTGTCACCGTGTCACAAGCGCAGAGAGCTCCCAGGAAGGGTTTGGAGCGTCCCGTCACCGTCCCAAGCGCCGCAGCCAGGCAAGCGCACCATTTAGGTCACGTGCGCCATCAAGCTGTGGTCCGCTCGCGGCGCCGGTCCAGAAATTCATGGCCTCGGCGGGCAGGCCTAGCGCCTGGAGTGAACCTCTCTCGTTTTGCTCCAGGTAATAGCTGGAGACGCGGCGAGCCGCTTGGCGGCGGATCTGTTCGGGCCAAGGCGCCCAATCACGGAAATAGGTCCACAATCCGCGCTCCACTGCAGTGACCGCCATAGCCTCTACGTCCTCATCTGTCCACGCGATAGGATACTTGGCTGCAGCCGTGCGTACGGCAGATAGATCGTCCAGCACATCGTCAAAGTCGGCTTGGCGCAGGAACGACGACGGTTCCGGCTTCATGTAGTACAAATAGAGATGATGGCGGGAACGGGTCAGCGCCATGTAGAACAGTCGGCGTTCCTCTTCCACATTGGCGTTCATGTGGCGCGGGATGATGCCTGGATTGCACGACGGAATCAGCACGACCGGCCACTCCAATCCCTTGGCAGACCGGATGCTGCGAATGGTGATCGCCTCCCCGCCGGCTTGCTCCCTCGCATTCGTGCGCAGCTCATCCAGCTTCTGAATATTGGACAGGAAGGCTGGCAGATTTCCTCTGCCCTGCGCGAAAATGAGAAGCTGATGAACCGTCTCCGCCTGGTCATCGCCTGTCGCGGATGCACCGTAGCGTCGCTGCAAGAACGAGCTATAGTCGAGTCGGTCATCCAGCTCCCGGAGCATGTCGTGCGCCGTCCGAATGGATAGCGGCCCGTGATGGAATGCGCCAGAAAGCCACTGCAGAGTGATCCCCAGCTCGTTCATCTGCTCCTGCAGAATGGGCTCCTGGCTCGTGCTGGCATTGAGGAGCGTATGATAAATTGGCGCCTGCTGCACCAGCGCTGTCTCCACCAGAGTACGTGCGAGTTTGCCGGGGATATCCCGATTCGGACGCGGGAATATCTGTGTCCATGAGCGCCGTAGCTGATCGCTCTGCACCGCGTCCAGATAGACGCCGTCTGCCATCAGCTTGTCCAGGTAGGCCACGCGACAGTAATCGACCAGCGTTTGCACTTCCGGCCGCTTGTAGAAAGGTTGCTGACCGAAAATGCTATACGGGATGTCGGCCGCAATGAAGGCCTGCTCCACCGGCGGTGACTGAGCGAATGTACGCACCAGAACCACCATATTGTGATAGGCCGAGCCGGCATCGTGGCGCTCCTGCACGGCATCCACCATGGCGGAACCCATCTCGCGTGTCGTCTGCAATGCAAGAACATCGATGTGACCGCCAAGCCCCTGCGTTAGGCGGAGCGCCTTGGGAATGCGCCGCTGGTTCTGGCGGATCACTGCGTCCGCGAGCATGATGGGGCCCGCCTTGCTGCGGAAGTTCTGTCCCAGTGGCAACCGTC
>JAGLDW010001665.1 GCA_023145395.1 Lentisphaeria bacterium
ATCCCCGCATCAGGAAATTCGTACTCGTACCGAGCGTCGCTCCGGCCGAGAAGAACATCGTCATCAACCCTCCTGTAACCCACACGGTCGAAGCGAACGTGGCCAGCAGTTGGGTGACCACGAATGAGATCGCCCAGAACACCAGATACAGCACGGATCGCTTGGCGATCAGGACGTCATCCTTCAACGAGAAACGGGTGGACTGTCCCCACGCCAACCCGAAGCCGATCCCCACAACAAGCAGCGCTGCGCCTAGCAGACCCGCCGCCGCCCGATGAAGGAGAAACACGTTCACGCCCAACATCAGTATTGAAAACACCATGCCGATCACTGGTGTCAATACCCGGACTCGTTGTGGCTTGCCCACCTGTTTGGCGAGCCTCCAGAAGGTCCACAACACGACTGGGATCGACAGGAGACTGAGAATCCGCCAGATCACGAGGCACCTCCCGTCAGCGGGTTCCCACAGTTCGCGCAGAACAGATCGTCGGGGTGAATCGCGTTTCCGCACTGCTCACAGAACGACTGGGCCGACCGAATTGGGCGCTCTTCTGTCTCAGGACTGTCGAAGACATCGACGAGGAACCGCTCCAGACCACCTGCGCTCACCGTCGCGATTACACACTCATCACCCTCGATCAAGTGGAGAATCAGATGACGAGGTGTGCGCACGAACATCAATGTCCGGTAGCCGATCGTACCGTCGAAGAGGTAGGCGGCGGTCCCACATCCGACCTTCGAGACGGAGGCAAGCATCTCGTCCACCAGCCAGTCCCCCTGTGGAGTCATCTCCCAGACTCCGTTCCCGGATGCTTCAACGAGTTCGAGTGCCGCCAACTCGTCGATCCCCCGGTCGACATCGGCGGCCGTGAACGCTGCGGGGAGATCCCCCGGCAGAACCTTGGTGAAGAACATCAGAGGCCAACGGAAGTCCTCTTCGATCGCCCCGGCCAGACGCGCTTCGAGATCGGACCGGTTGAAGATGCGCATGGGCGTGTGGTGCCGGAGCATGGCAGACAGCTCCAGGGCCTGGAGCTGCTCCACAAGAGCCAACCATGTCAGGAGTCCGGCAGGAGACATGCCAAGGCTCAGCGGGGTCTCCTTCACTCCGGACTCGACACCCAGGACATTGGCAGACAACAGCGTGAGCTCCTCAGCGGTTCTGGTTCCGATGCGGAGCATCGCTCCGCTCAATGCCAGCGTGACGACCTCTCCGGCATCAGAATGGTCCCACGCCACCACTGAGCGCGTGAGAGATTCGTTTCCCACGGAATAGTTGAACAACACCCTCTTGGCCGGAGTGAGAAGGGTCTCCAGCGTCCAGTCGAACCGGCGCCGTTCATCCGGTTGAACGGCGTCCAATACTGCCGCAGGAGACGGATCGGCCCGCTGGTTCAGGCCGAGTTCGCTGGGCTCCAATCCGAGTTCCCTCTGCGCCGACGCTATCTCGGCTTCGGTGAGGATGAAGTCATGCTCATCCATGTTCATGGGCCTACTCCGTTCATTTCAGTTCCGGGTTGTAGGGAGCCATCATGTCTTTCACTCCCTTGACGAATTCGTCCTCGCTCATACCGAGGTCTCCGAGAATCCGGTTGGTGTCGCGAGGATTCGCCCGGATCCGAACCGAAGCATCGACCAGCTTCTGGTTCGGCAGGGGTTGGCGACTGCGTTGGGCGACGGTCTGATAGGTCCTATCAACGGCCTTGGCAACCGACTTCACATCGGAGTGACGGGCGACTGAGATCTTCTGCTGCTCGAGTATCGGCGCCATTTCGGACATCGAAATCCGCGTGGGGTCGGGAGGAAGCACACCGTTGTCCACGAGACCATTGAGTGCGTTCTGGTCCACGATGGCCTGCCCGGACGTTACGTAGGGCCTAGCCACGGAGCCGTCCGGCTTGACCCTGAAGACCTCGGTTCTCCCCTGGATCGATTGCCGGGCTT
>JAGLDW010001666.1 GCA_023145395.1 Lentisphaeria bacterium
GCGAACGGCCCGTGAGCCGCCCACTGCGAACTCCACAAATCGTGGTGCCCCCAGCGGCCGGGCTATTTCAGTGGTGCTTCCCACTCCGCCATCTCGGCCAGACGTTTTATGATTGGCAAATGCTGTGTGCAGGCGTCCTCGCACTGTCCGCAGGCGGTGCATGCGTCCGCGTCCGCCGCCCGTCCGACCAGCACTCCCCACGAATAGTTCGAGCGTATCTTGTCCGTCATCCCCTCCCCCGCCACACCGAACATGACATGCTCGTTGTACACCTGCATGTAGTTGGCAACCGGGATGTCCTGGGGGCAGCCCTTGCAGTAGCCGCAGCCCGTGCAGATCGTGTCCAGGTTCTCGCCCAGTTCGCCACGCAGCCGTTCGACTTCCTCCTCGGACATCGGTTCGGCGCTGTCGGCGACGCGACAGGCCAAGTCCACATGCTCCCTTGTGGTGAAGCCGTTGAGAGTCACTGTGATCAGTGGACAGCCCATGTTGAACCGCAGGGCGGCCTCCGTCGCGCTCTCTCCCTCGCGGGCTAGAAAGGAGAACTCGCTCTCGTGCTGCGGAATAGCGCCACCCGCGAGGGGATTCATCGCCACGACCCCGATTCCCCGATCCCTGGCGGCCACCAAGCCATCCCAGCGATAGGGAAAGTTCAGGATATTCACCCCAAGCAGGACCCCCTCGAACTCGTCCTTCGACAGAATGTGCGCCACTTCCGGGCCTGTTTGATGGCTCGAACAGACAATATGCTCGATCAGCCCCTCCTCCTTGCACTGCAAAAGTCCCTCATACTGTCCTCCGGGTTTCACGGCCAAATCGTAATGGTCCATCTCCCGCAGACACCAGACATGGTAGAAATCGATTTTGGGAATGCCAAGGCGATCGAGTGAACGTCGCACTGCATCCCGCGCCTTGCCGGCGGTGTCGAAGGACGTGGGCATGCCCTTGGTGGAGACGTAGAAGGGACCGGGCATGTCTCGGAACGCCTCGCCAAAAATCGGCTCGCTCTCGTCGCCGCAGTAGCCCGGGGCGGTGTCGAAATAGTTCACGCCCAATGAACAGGCGTAGCGCACCAGGTCCGCATTCTCCGCCCGCGGACGGCTTGTGTCGAAATGCATGCCCCCAAAGCCGAGGACCGAAACCTGTTTGCCCGTTCTTCCATATTCGCTATAGCGCATTGTCCACGCACTCCTTTGCAGCCACCACGTCACTAAGGGTCCAAAGTTGCAGGCGGACAAACATACCCTCGCAAACTCGCTACAGCCCGATTTTCATAGCATCGCCAGAGTGCGCAGAGCCTTGTGGTTCGGCGCAGTCCGCGTCGAGATGTCTTCGCACTATGGAGTTTTTACGGGACGAG
>JAGLDW010001667.1 GCA_023145395.1 Lentisphaeria bacterium
CCCAATGTGCTCGAACGCACTGCATGATGCTGGGGGCAGCATTTGCGCCCTGTGAGGCCTGTTGAGAAGACAGTACCTGAGATTTCCTTGTCTCAGCAGGCGTCAGACGATCACCTGGCTTCAGCTGTTCAGGAATGGGAATCACTGCTACTTCACTCGCAGCTATAGATTGTCGGACAGGCGGTCGTACTCCGGCGGCTCGACGTCGGGAGCCTTGTCCAAAGCGGCCAGGAACTTTTCACGACTTGCCCGTTTGGCACGCTCTTTGATATACGACTCGGCGTCGAGGACGGCGATCTTCTCGCCCAGAGCCGCCGCCACTAGCTGGTTGATTGAGATGTGTTCCTCTTTCGCGAGGGAACGGGCGCGCTTGTGGAGCGAATCCGGCAGTCGTACGCTCAATGTACTCATGATGCACCTCGTAGTAGTTGCAGAAACTGACCCGGCGTGAAGACGGCGATGCCGAGCTCCTCGACCCCCCGGAAGTCCTTTGTGTTGTGGGTCACAATGTGGGAACAGCCTCCGGCAACCGCAGCCTCAAGAACCATGTCGTCGTCCGCGTCGCGAAGAAACGGCCGCCACAGAAAATGCACCGTGTCGAGTACCATCGTCTCGCAGACGTAATCAAGAATGTCGTCCACCGTTTCCCGGTCGGCAATGCTGGCCGACACGATGCGCAACGCCTGTTCACTGTACTCCAGGTAGAGCGGGACGGTCAGGTGTGCCTCATACGCATCGGTGCCAAGCAGGCGCATGAGAACGGATGATGCCCCTCGACTAGACCGCAATGCGCTACAGAGCACGTTTGTATCCAGAATGACCTTCATTGTGGTATTGAATATACAACCAGACGACCGGTGGTCAATGGGGTTGCATGTGTCCGGCCACCGGTACGGGAACGGAAGGCTCCGCGAGCGTACCAGCCCATACCCTCGGTCCCGGAGGTCCCGAGCCACCAGGGGGGGGGGGCATCCCGAGCCACGGGGGCCGACTCTGGTCTTCAGCGGAGATGTTGTGGAATCTGCCAACTGTAGAGGTGGGAGCTGCTGCCAAAGTAGATACGCCCGTCGAGATAGGTGCCGCCCGGACCGATGGACACCGGCGAGACAGCCTCCATGCCAATCTCGAAGGTGTCGGGATCGACTTGGGCGATTCCCTTGACGAACAGCATGAACACACGGTTCTCCGGCGTGCGGACAAAGACCCTTGGTCCCTGCTGACTGGTGGTGGCACCCAAGGTGGCGGTGGTGTCCTTCTCGTACACGACCTTTCGGGTCTTGGGGTCGAACACGAAGAATGTCTTTCGGTCCGCAACCCCGTAGATCAGTCCGCGCGGTCCGGGACAGAGGTCTGTGTAGCCCTGGGTCCCGGGGAATACCGGCTCGTGCCATTCGATCTTCTTGGTCTCCAAATCCAGGATGTACAATTCCGCCTGCTTGGCCTTCTTTTCGCCTCCGGTTCCGGGACTGGTGGTTGAGCCGCCGATGATTTTTCCATCCGGCAATGCTGCCAGACTTTGGGTAGCCTGTTCGGGCAGCAGTTCCTGGTGCGTGCGGAGTACGCTGCTGTTCGTGCTTCGGTCCCAGAAGAGCAGACCGCCACCGGTGTATCCGTAGCCCGGGGTGCCCGCCAGAACCAGCGTGTGTCCGTCTGGGTGGGCGAGGAGGTCGTGGGGGCGATTGATGTCGGGATGGGACTGGGCGAGGAACCTCGGATTGGAAATCACGTGCATCGTTCCGGTCTTTGGGAACTTCTTTCCCTGGACCCCGTTCACCACCCAGTACTCATGGGCGCCATCATAGATGTAGACGACATGGTTCCAGGCATTGTTCTTGACACGCGGACCTGCGACATCTTGCGCTTTGCCATCGATGGCAACCTGCGCCAGTGTGCTGCCGTTGTTCATGATCAGCAACCGGCTGTTCCTGTGTCCGGCAATGTTGTTGATGATTCCCCCATATCCGTGCTGGTGGGGGGGAGCCGGGTGCACCCACGCGGAAATAGTGACGGCGTCCTGTAGATGCAGGCTGGGAGAATCGGGAATGACTACAACATCCTCCACGCCGTCAAGCTCCAACACCTTCCCCGATCTTCCATCCATCCATTTTGCCCCTCGAATTTGTCCATGATTCTTGTTGCCGGAGGCATCCTCGGCCAGGGTGCCCTCTCCCTTGTCAAACCGCCACTGGGCGACCAGACCGTCCGTCGGCATGTCTTCCATTTCACTGGCGTTCAGCACCCGGTTGTAGATGCGCACTTCGTCCATCATACCTCTGAAGTGGTAGTAGTTGGGATCTGAATATCCCCAGCCAATGGTCTCGGTGGCATGGCCCCCCGCCACGGTTCGGACCCACGGTTTGGATGGGTCCCAGTCGAGCAGAAAACCATGGCCATAGCCCCCCGCGAAAAAGTGGGTGCCCTGCTTTGCCACCGTGTTCCACTGGCCGTATGCCGCCCGGTTGATCCATTCGTCGGCCTTGGGGTTGTAGCTGAAAAAACGCATGGGGAAC
>JAGLDW010001668.1 GCA_023145395.1 Lentisphaeria bacterium
CAGCGACGCTTTAGCGAGCGGGTCGCCAACTCCCTTCAAGAAGGTCAATCAATGCCACACTTGCCATTTTTTTAGCTCGATCTTCGTGTCCTTCGTGTCTTTGTGGTGCTCCCTGCTTCTCTGCGTTCGGCGTTCTGCTTCCCCTTCTCCCACCCACTCACCCACGCATGTCGTCAAGCTCCACCACGCTCCGGTCCGCTGGATCCTCCTGGTCAACCGCCCTGCCCTCTCTGTCTCTCACCAGGCTTTCCACCACGCCCATGGTGACCATGGTGGCAAGCAACGAGCTTCCTCCATAGCTGACGAGAGGCAGCGTGATCCCCGTGGGAGGGAGAAGTCCGAGATTCACGCTGAGATGAATAAAGGCCTGTCCGCCCAGCAGCGTGGCCAGCCCCATGACGACACCGGTGGTCCAGAGATTTCTAGCTCGGCATGCGTGGTAGTGCGCGTAGGCGACCCAGGCGACGATGAGAAGAATCAGGGGAAGAATGCCAACGAAGCCGCTGAGTTCTGCGGTGCTCGCGAAAATGGAGTCGCTGTACCCAAGAGGCAGGTAGGCGGAGGACCAGAGCCCCGCCTCGCGCGAGCGGCCAAACCATCCTCCTGCCGCGAGCGTTCGCCGGAACTGGAGAATGTGCCAGCCACTGGTCTGCGGATGCGCATCCGGATGCAGAAAACCAACAATGCGATCCAAGACATAGCGATGGCGCCAGAGGACAAAAATGCAGGCAGGCACACAGGCGCCGGCTGAAAGAAGCAAGTGGGTGGTTCGCCCCCCCATGCACCAATAGACAATGGCGAAGGACAAGGCGTAGACAAGCACCGCGCCAAAATCTGGCTGTAGGCTAAGAACCAAGAGCCAGGGCAGCAGGTAGAGCACGGGGATTCCGAAACCACGTAGAAACTCGCCCCGGTACCGCTGCGTCCAGGCCATCACCGCCGCCAGCCCCAGAATGAAGACAGGCTTGGAGACTTCGCTGGGTTGCAGGAAAACACCCTGGTACGCGAACCAGCCACGCATGCCGTTGATGCGGATGCCGAAGACGAGCACGAGCAAAAGCAGGAGCTGCGCCAGGATCACCAAAAAAGGGGTCAAGCGACGATATCGCTCGGGAGACACCGCGCTTGCGGCCACAAATCCGACCGCGCCGAAAACAACCCAAACCGCCTGTCGAATGACGAACCAATGAGGGCGGGGAAGATGGTGCGTCGCAAGGAACACGGCGATGCAGCCCCAGATGCAGACAAGCAGGGAGGCCACGGCGGCGACGCTTGGTCGGCGCCAAGCACGGAAAATGCGTTGGAGACGCTGTTTCACTGGCTGGTGCCACTCTCCGATCCGTCGATTCTCAGGGGTAGACGCACGTCGTAGCCGGGCTTCATGGGGTGCAATTCCCGCCAAGTCTCCAGCATCCACTTCCCTCGGCGATCCATCATCACCTCAAAAATGCCCGAGTGTCCGCAAAGCAGCGCGTCATTCGCACGCTCGAGACCGGAAGCACCGTGCAGCTCGCCCTGTTCCTCGCGGACTTCGCCAATGATCTGCAGGATTCTCTGCGATGCCTGGCAGCGTCGCCGGATGAAACTCGTGCGCAGAATCAATTCTGAACGGGAGAGGGAGAGATTGGAGAGAGCCACGAATTGTTTGGCTGTAAGATCCGTGCTCAAGGGCACCCAGGTTCCGGCCAGTCCGCGCAATGCGCCTTCGCCTGGCAGGCAGGGGGTGTCTAGAACGGAAACAAGCTGGGCACGGTGTGCCAATGCCAGCGATGCGTCTGCGGGAACCCGCCACTTGGCGCTGGCCCGGCGTTCGGACCAGGCAAGCACACGTCCATCACGGTTCACAATCCGTCCGCGACGACTAGGTACTCTCCCGTGAACCACAGACTCCCGGGACATCTGCCGCAGGTAGTGATCCCGTTGCACGATCATGTACTGGGCAAGACGAGTCACCACGACGATCGACCAAAAGACGAAGCAGAAAAGAACGACAGTAGCTCTACGCCTCGCTGTTGGCGTAACCGCTATGTCCTCCCATGCCGGCACGTTGATCATCCACCGTCCGCAGTTGTGAGTGTATCATTCCGCCGCAACGGAAACCCGAATCAGGAATGCTGGGTGATTGGTGGCAAGTTGAACCCATCCCTCGCGCCCCCCCCCGAAATCCTCTGCCATATCCCGCCCCCAACGCTGCTGCGTGTGTGCAACCAAATCAAGCCTTTCCGCTCGGCCACGCACCGCATCATCCACTTCGATGGCACCCGTGAGCAAAAGCATCCCAGCCGCGAGGAGCGTGCACACGGCGAACCGGGATCTCCATCGTCTCATGTCAGGCTGAATGCTCATGGACTCTTTCCTTGTCTCTCCGCTACCGAATGAGAGATCATGCGTTGTCCGCAGCTGGGGTCTCGTGACCGATCTCCGCCTCAAACTCGGCGTTTGCCGATCTCATCTCTTGTTCGTCGAGGAGCGCGTCCTCACGCTCCCAGGATTGCCGATTCCAAATCTCGACTCCCGCTTCCGAGCCCACGACGAACACTTCCTCGCCAGGTGCGATCCGGACTTTGTCCCGAAAGGTCGCCGGGATGGTGATCCGCCCCTGATTGGTGATTTTCTCCTGCCGGGTCCAAGCGCCGATTCTCCGTGCAAGACGCCTGCGGCGCATGGGGCCCGCAGTCTCCGCCAACCTGCCCACCTGGCGACGCCTCTCCTTCTCCCACTCCTCCGGGGGGTAGACAGCCAGAGTCCCCTCGGGCAGACAATGGATGACCACAACGTCCGCACTGCTCCGAAAATCCTCTAGAAAGGAGTTCCCGAGCTTCAGACGACCATTGGCATCCAGTGTGCAAATGTCTTGTCCGCAGAATCTCACCGCAATTTTCCATTTTATCCCAATAACACCCGTTCTATTCCATATAATTCCACTTCAAGGCCAGCGATGCAAGTCGATGGCACGCTTTTTTTGTCTTTTTTTTCAGGGGGGGGG
>JAGLDW010001669.1 GCA_023145395.1 Lentisphaeria bacterium
GGCGCCAGGGAATGCGGCGGAGATCGAAGCGCGACGTCTAGCCGTCGAACTGACGCGGCACTTGACCAGGGACGCACCGGACTTTTCGGAGGCAACGGTCTCCGAAGTCGCCCTCGAGACGGCCTATGCGAGGCAGCGCGACTGGGCAGGCGAGCTCATCCCGCAAGGATTGACCCGTGCGCCCTGCGACCTGCCACTTGAAGCCTGCTGCAACGATGTCGCTACTTTGTATCGGACATGCATGGAACACGGTGCCACATGCACCGAGGAAACGCCTCGGACACTGGATGCCGAAGAGGACTTTGTCGTGCAGTCCGGAGAGGCGGAGATTCCCGGCGCCGCTTTCAGCCTCCGTCCGTTCCACGATCCAAAACTCGCTCTGACTCTCACCGCGATGGATCTAGTCACCCCCGACTTTCTCCCCCTCCGCGAGCAATGCGATGTTCTGGTGGCTGGCGGAGGAACCGCTGGCGCCAACACCGCGCTAGCCGCTCTGAGCAAAGACGCCAAGACCGTGCTGATGGAGGCCAATGCCGACCTCGGCGGGACCCAGACTCTGGGCATGGTCGCCTCCTACTTCCACGGCTACAAGGGTGGTTGGACGGAGCGGCAGGAACAACAGCTCGCCACATTCAACGACAATCTACACAATGGGCGAAAAGGAGCGCGTTGGGCCACCAAGCTGCTGTTCTACGACCGCTCGGCGGATGAAGCGGGCGCGACCTGCCTGTTCCACTGCACCGTGTGCGGTGCCCTAGTCGAGAATGGACAGGTCTCCGGACTGATTGGTGCCGATGCCAGCGGGCTCTTCCGCGTGCTGGCCAAGGTGACTGTGGACGCCACGGGTGACGGAGATGCGGCGGTCTTCTGCGGAGCACAGGCCACGTTCGGATGCCCCCGCACCGGCAATGTCCAAGACTACAGCCAGTGGAGCAAGGGGAAGGGAGGCACTTGGGGCACGACCTCCAAAAACCTCGATTTGGACGTCATCGACCAGCGCTTCCTGTCCGAAAACCTCCGCGGAGTCCGCATCGCCCACAGCAAGGGATTCGACTACGACTTCGTCCCCATGCTCACCGTGCGGGAAGGACGCCACATCGTCGGCGAGTACACTCTCGACATGGTCGATATCCTCGAGGGACGCATCTTCGCGGACGGCATCGCGGAAGCCCAGACCACCTGGGATCCCCATGGCATCAGTAGCTCCTGGCTGGGACGGCTCGGCTTCCTGCCAGTCCACTGCGATCTCTTCTACGTGCAGATCCCCTACCGTGCCTGCGTGCCCAAGGGACTCTCGGGCCTGCTCGTCACCGCCAAAGCCATATCCGCCACCGTGGATGCCGCCTGCTTCTGCCGCATGGCCGCCGATGTGCAGAATCTGGGCTGGGCTACGGGCCTGGCCGCCGCCGAAGCCGCCGCGCGCCATGGAGGCGATGTCCGCGCGATCGATATCGAAGCACTGCACTGTCACCTTGCGGAAATGGGTATTGTACGCTCCGACGATCCCCCTCGAGCAAAGGTCGTCGGCACGCCCGCAGAGCGGGTGAAGCGTCTGGCGGGAGGGGACGAAACGGCGTTGCTCGATGTCGCCGTGCTGCCCTCCGGACAGGCGTTGCCACAACTGCGCATTGCCTTTGACGATCCGAACTCGGACCGCGCGAACGTCGCCAGGGCGCTGGCTTGGTTCGGCGATGCCTCCGGCGCGACCATTCTTCGCGAAACGCTTGCGGACCTCGCATTCCACGAGTCAGCGCTCTACGACGACACCCATCCCCATAAGGAGGGGAACCCCAGAGCCGGGATCGTGGATGAAGCGGACGACTACTGGCGCGTCAACCAGTTGCTGACGCTGCTTGGACGACTCGGCGACCAGGCCGCCGCCCCACAGGTGGCCAGCATCATCGAACGGACCAGCGCCGGAGGCAAACCCCTGCGTGAGTTGAACAAATACATCGCCGGCCGAATCGACATGCAGCGCGTGCCTCACTTCGACCGCTTGCTCTGCATCGCCTTCTGCGTGGAGCGATTGGGCACCACCGGACTGGCTGCACCCATGGAATGGCTTCTCGACCGTGAATGGATCGGTGGACAATCCACCCGTGGCGACGAGGACGCGGCCGGACCGCTCTACCACAGCGCTCTCGCCGAAGTGAAGCTTGCTGCCGCAGCCGCACGCTGCGGAAGCCGCAAGGGGCTCGAACGGCTCGTCCAATACCTCGACGACCTGCACGAAATCCTCAGTGCATTCGCCCATCAGGAACTCGCCGCCGTGACGGATGTCGATTTCGGCCGCGACGCCGACGCCTGGACAGAATGGCTCGCCACGCAGATCACACTGCCCTGCGCCCCGCTGAAAGGCGAACAGCCCGTTTTCTGAGATATCGACAATCTGCGAACTC
>JAGLDW010000167.1 GCA_023145395.1 Lentisphaeria bacterium
CAAAATGTGAAGTTATTTCCGCGCGGACCCTTAGGGTGGGGTGTTGTCCGTCGCGCCAGCGAGAGCCACCGCTTCGGCGGACGGAGAGGCGGGCACCTCGCCCGGCGCGTCCGCAGAAGCTTGACGAGGGGTCCGGGGAGTGCACGCACGCCCCGGCGGGGTCTGGGGCAGCGCCCCTTCTTTTTTCCCATCCCCACGCTACAGCACGATCTGGACTCTCTGACGCCCACGGATCGAGTTGATGCGGAAGATGGTCGTGGCTCGGCTGAGATGGTCTTGTGTGAGCGCGGCTTCGTGAATCTCCCCCTTGTCGAGCAGCCACCGACGATAGGTTCCGGCGAGCAGACCGGCGGAGACAGGAGGGGTGAGCATGCACCCATCCAGCTCGACAACCACATTGCCGATAGTCATTTCCATCAACTCCCCGCGCTCGTTCCAGAGCAGCACGTCGTCAACCCCGGATCCCCAGCGTTCCCGCGCTTGATTGTAGACCTCGCGATGAGTGGTCTTGTGGTAGAGAAAGCGGTTCGCGGAATCGACCGATTCGCCAGCAAGGCGCACCGTCACCGGCGTGTCAGCCGATGGTGCTTCAAGGGGGAAGCACTCGTGCGAGAAGGCTCCGCTCCTATCCAGAAGCAGTCGGATTCTGCTGCGACCCGCATCGGACAGCTCCCCGCTGACATCCTTCAAGTAGGCGTCGAAGCGATGCTGCGTGACGGGAATGCTGAAGCATTCTGCGGACGCGAGCAAGCGGTCGCGATGCAGGTCCAGTAGGAACCAGCCGTCCTCGGGTGTCCACAGCATGGTTTCCAAGAGCAGGAAAGACGGTCGTTCATCGGTCAGCACTCGTGCTTTCATCATGCATTCCTCGTACTCGCTTTGCGCGGTGGAGTCCCAGACGATGCCTCCGCCGACCCCGTACTCCGCCTGTCTGGTCTGCAGGTCGAGAAGCACGGTGCGGATGGCGACGTTGAAACGCACGCGTCCCCCCGGCGCCACATGTCCGATGGCACCCGTGTAGACCTTTCTCGGTGTGGATTCCAACGCGCGGATGATCCTCATGGTCTGCACCTTCGGAGCACCAGTGATGGAGGCGCAGGGGAACAGCGCGCGCAATTGTTCGCCCAGAGGCGCTTGGGTCTCCGCCTGCACGGTGGATGTCATCTGCCAGACAGTGGGATATCTCTCGATGGAGAAAAGTCTGGGAGTCAGGACACTCCCGGGACGGGCGATCCGTCCAATGTCGTTGCGAATCATATCCACGATCATAAGGTTTTCCGCACGGTTCTTCGGGCAGCGTCGCAGCTCTTCGGCGAACGCTAGGTCCTGCTCCGCTGCGAGTCCGCGACGAGCGGTGCCCTTCATCGGGCGCGCCCGGATCACGCCATCCGCCAACTCGTAGAACAGCTCCGGCGAGGCCGAGCAGATGGCATGCCTTCCGGTGTTGACATACGCGGCGCCGGACGCCTGCTGCCCAGCCACCAATCGAGCGAAAAATTGCCCGGAGGGCTCGTCAATGCGACCGTGCATGCGAAAGGTGTAGTTGACTTGATAGGTTTCGCCCTCCTCGATGGCCTGCCTGACCGCCGTGATCCCCCTTACGTACTCGTCTCGCGGAATGCCGGGAGTCCAGAGGCCCGGCTGTCTGATGCCACCTCCTTCTACAGCCGCCTTCCCAAGGGAGGTCCGCGACGGCGCGTCGTAGAGACCAAACCAGACGAGAGGAAAATCGGTGCTGGGAGGATGCGTCTCCAATGCGGCATCGAAGGCCGGCGCTGCCTCGTAGCTGATGAAACCGGCCGCGTGCAGCCCCCCCGCCCCCGTCGCATTCTCGACGGCCTGGATCGCCCCCGGCACATCCGCGACGTTGTACGCTGTGATGATGCCGACGGGCTGGGAGAACAGAAGCCAGACGCGCCGCTCCGGATCAAACAGAACCACCTGATTGTGCCAGCGATTCTCCACCCTGAACTCTCCTTGGGGTCGGCAAGCCTTCCGATTCCTCTGCGACCAACAAAACGGACCCGCTACAACGTAGCACGCAAAGCGTCTTGTCGTGATGCGCTGCAAAGTATACTGTACGGACGCATCGATGACCGAGGGTCGACGAACCCCGTGCGCGTACCCGATTCGCACACGTCGTGCGCCTCAAAACAGACTGGAGACGGGAGAGTGAGCATCGTGCCAACCCATGTGTTTCACTGTGGCGCCCCACCGTCGTCCCTCGCGTCGGCATCCATCCGCGCGGTTTCCCGACTGGTCGCTCTTCTCCTGACCCTGCTCTGTGCCTCCTGCCTGTCCACAGGCGGTTCGCAGACGGCGGCCGAGGGGCGGAAGGTGACGAACGCGGGAAAAGCCATGCCTCTCTCGCAAAACACGGCATCCGGTGAGAATGCGCTGAGGATCAGTTTCTTCCAGACGACCATGGCCAATCGGCGCTGCTCCATGTTCACCAGCATGCTAACCGGGCCCGTCGTGGCGAGAGGACGAAACGAGGGCCTGCTCAAAAATACGCGGGAGATCGCCCGAATGCTGCCTTTCTGGGCGCTGAAGCTGCGCCTGGCCGCAGGCCGCGAGACCGCCGGAGGGAGAAGGTGGGAGAACTACAAGCTGGAACTGCGCAACATCCACAACACCAATCTCTTCCCTGAAACCTGGGCTGTTCTCGATGCGGTCTCGAAAGACCGTCTTGCCAGGGAGGAGTCGCTGCGGTGGGTGGAAAGAAACCTGTGCCAGAGCGGTTTCCTGAGTGCGAAGACACTTGTGGTGGCCTGCCGGAACGGCGCCATCTCCACAACCGAGGGGAGAAAGCTCTTCTGGGCCTGGTTCAAGAAGGGAAACTATCTTGGCGATGGCGTGAATCTGTATCTTCTTCCCGGCAACCAGCACATGATGACCGAGTTGCTCGATGCGGGTATTCTCGCGCAGGACGAAGCGCAGTGGATGATGCGCATCTGGGTTGTGAAACTGTCGCGGCTCGAGGCGAGCTTTCTCGGAGATCTGGACCGCCTCGGGGTTCTTGAACAGCCGCACTGGCTTGCGTTGGTCGAGCGCGAAAAGCTCCTCCTTCTGCTGCACGCCGGCAACCGTCTCGGTCACGAGATCAAACCACATGAGGAACTGGAGGCACGGCTCAAAACGGTGGAACAGGAGATCCGGAGCCGACGACGCGCCCTCCACAAGGTGCTTTCCCCGCCCAAAACCGTGCCGACTTGGATTGCGAGGAAACTGTGATGCGACACCTAATCTGGACAACGCCAATTCTTGCGCTCGCTCTTTGCGGCTGCACGTCCCTGCGCGATCCCAGTCCCGTGGGACACGATCAAGCGCAGGCGGCCGGAACGGTGTCGGCTCTGCTGGATCCGAGGCTCGGCGCCATGGAGCTTGATGGACGGCGGGCAAGCTTCTCCGAGAGTCTGCGGCTGAGAGTGCCGATCATCGGACCTCTACTCACCATGCCTTGGCACGCCTATCTGGGGGTGATGGGACGAACGGAAAACCAGTATGCCTACGAGAGAGAGCTCGATGCGCCGTGGGGGGGGCATCACCGTGACATGGCGGAGTATCTGGCCGGAATCGGCCAACTCGAACCGGAAGTGTTGGCACTGCTCGAGGCCGGTGCAAATGCGTCGAAGCCCGAGCCCGAGTGGTATTGGGAGCGGCTCAGCAGCAGAGAGATTATACCCACCTACTCCGACCTGCTATGGGTGCGTGAGCGCACACGCGCCGGAGAGATCTCGGGCGAGGACTTCCAGGCATATTGTCGCTGGGCCGTCCAGGTGTTGCCTCCCCAGGCCATGAGTCCCGAGATCCTCGATTTTTTGCGGGAGGAAGATGTGATCAGCGACCAGAAGAAACGGCAATTGCTCACCTTGCGTTTCTGGCGGCTCTACGACAGCGTGCTGGACGGCCTGTTGTTCCGCGCGGAGCAGCGAAGGATTGACACGAAGGAATGGAAGGCGCGCTGGGATGCAGAGAAGACAGTCGTGACCGCGTTTCTGGAGAAATCGGGCATCGAACCGTAGTCAGCGCACAATCCCGGGAGATACCGCATGAGCGTCGCAACCGAGTCCCGACCGAACATTCTCTTCATCCTGACCGACGACCAGCGTCACGACACCATCGGCGCGCTGGGCAATCCGCACATCCACACGCCGAACCTAGACACACTGGCGGAGAACGGCTTCGCCTTCTACAAGCATTTCTGCACCACACCCATCTGCACACCCGCCCGTGCCGAAGTGCTCACGGGGTGCAACTCCTTCACCAATGGCGTGCCTTGGTTCGGCATGCCCATCGAGCCCGGGCTCGAGCTGCTTCCCCAGGCGTTTCAGAACGCCGGCTACCACACCATTCACGTCGGCAAATGGCACAACGACGGACACCCGCGCGACAAGGGCTACGACCAGGTCCGCTGCGTCATGGATGACAGTCTGCTTCCCCGCCCCATCCACGGGCACACCATGCGCTTCGGGGAACCGGACGGGGAGTTCCAAGGACACAGCACGGAGGTGTTCACCGACGCGGCGATTCGCGCCTTGCAGGAAGTGCCCGGAGATCGCCCCTGGTTCTGCTATCTTGGCTATCACGCGCCCCACGATCCGCACGAATGCCCAGAACCCTTCGCCAGCATGTACGATCCCGCGAAGATTCCTCTCTATCCCAACTACATGCCCGAGCACCCCTTCGACAACGGCGACATGACCATTCGCGACGAGCAGCTTGAGAACTGGCCCCGCACCCAGGAGGCCATGCGCCGCTACCGAGCCCGCTACTACGGCATCATCAGCCACCTCGACTGGAACGTGGGGCGTCTCGTCGGACGACTCCGCACTCTCGGCTGTCTCGAAAACACCATCATCGTCTTCACCGGCGACCAGGGGCTCGCCACGGGTAGCCACGGACTCCTCGGCAAGGAGAACATGTACGACCACAGCATCGCCTCTCCCCTGATTCTCTCGGGTCCGGGCCTTCCCGAGGGCGGACGCTCCAACGCCCTCAGCCACCACGTGGACCTCTTTCCCACACTGTGCGAGCTTGCGGGCATCCCCTGTCCCGAGAGTGCGCGGGACGGGTTCAGTCTGCTGCCCGTGCTTCGGGGCGAGCAGGAACGGGTTCGCGACGCGGTGCTTTGCGAGTTCTACAGTCCCGAGGAGCCGGGGCAGGCCATGCGACACACGCAGCGGGCCGTGCGCACAGAGCGTTGGAAGCTCACCTGGTTCCCACACATCGGGCGGTTTCAACTTTTCGACGTGCAGGAGGACTCCTGCGAACTGATCGATCTGCTCGTGCCCTGGCGTGTCCGCCGCCGTCGAGCCGAAGCAGCCGGTGGCAAGCTCTGGGCGAAGAACAAGTGGGCCGCCCACGACCTGCGCGTGCCCTACACGCAGGAGGAGATCGAACGCGTTGTGAAGGACCTGCACAAGCGTATGCTGGACATGATGCGCGAACAGAACGACCCCATCCCGGAATCCCAGCTTCCGCCCACTCCCCTTCCCTCCCAGGAGGGAACCTGCACCCCGCACGGGGTCTAATGGATTGTCAGCTGGTAGACATACGACATGGAGCAGGCGATGAACGACAAAGAGACGGCACCTAAGGTGGAAACGACGGAGAAGGGAGTCAAAGTCACCCGGAAAAAGAGCGGGAAAAGACGCTGGCTGCGGAGAATTCTCCTTGTCTGTGCGCTGACTTTCCTGATGGTCGGCGCGCTTGTTGCGGCGCTACCGTCTATTCTCTCCTCGGATGCCGTGTGCAGGCAAGTGACCGACCGGGCGGGCAAGGCGCTCGGTTGCGATGTCCGCAT
>JAGLDW010001670.1 GCA_023145395.1 Lentisphaeria bacterium
GCAGTGCTTATCGGGGAAAGCCGTTCTGGGCATGGAACGGCAAACTCGATCCACGTGAGCTGCGGCGTCAGTTGCGCGTGTTGAAGGAGATGGGGCTTGGCGGTGCTTTCATGCACGCACGCGTCGGTCTTGACACACCGTACCTCTCTGATGAGTGGTTCGATTGCATACGTGCCTGCATTGACGAGTGTAAGACGCTCGGGATGGAAGCCTGGCTCTATGACGAGGACCGTTGGCCCTCGGGTGCGGGAGGCGGTCTGGTCACAAGAAACCCAAAGTACCGCATGCAGCGGCTCATGATGGATCAGTATCCTCACGGCGATGAGTTTTCCTGGAGAAACACTACGCTGGCGGCATTCACAGCGCGGGTTGACGGAAGTATAGCGAGCGAGATCAAACGTCTGAAGCATGGAGAGAAAATCAGGCACCTTACGGATGATCTCACCGTCCTTGCGTTTCGCGAGGAGCCCATGCCCTGCTCAAGCTGGTACAACGGGTACACGTACCTGGACACGATGGACAGGGAAGCCGTGGCGGAATTTATCCGCGTCACGCACGAAGCCTATCGTAGAGAGTGCGGCAACGACTTCGGTCGCACCGTGCCGGGCATCTTTACGGACGAACCCAACTACAGTCACAATTTCGAGGACCACGCTCATCTGGACGTATCAGTACCTTGGACACGTCGTTTCCGCACTACGTTCCGCGAGCGGTACGGCTACGATATTGTGAATCACCTGCCCGAGGTCTTCTTCGATGTCGATGGCGTAGCGTTTTCGAAGGCGCGCTACCAGTTCTACGATTGCGCGACGTACCTGTTCGTTGACGCTTTCTCTCGGCAGGTCGGGGAGTGGTGTGAAGAGCATGGGCTGACGCATACCGGCCACGTTCTCGCTGAGGACACGCTTTCCAGGCAACGCGGGGCGGTCGGTAGCGCGATGCGCTTTTACGAATATATGCAGGCCCCCGGCATGGACCTGCTGACCGAGAAAAGGAGTATCTACGATACGGCCAAACAAGTCAGCTCGGTGGCTCGCCAGTTCGATCGCAAGTGGCGATTGACCGAAACCTACGGTTGTACGGGTTGGGATTTCTCGCTGGCAGGACACAAGGCGCTGGGGGACTGGCAAGTGGCCCTCGGCATTAACCTGCGCTGTCAGCACTTGAGCTGGTACACGATGGCAGGTGAGGCCAAACGCGACTACCCCGCCAGTTTTTCGAGTCATTCGCCTTGGTGGAGTGCCTATCACAAGGTGGAAGATTACTTCGCGCGTATCCTGGCCGTAATGACGCGAGGTAGAGAAGTGCGTGACCTGCTCGTGATTCATCCCATCGAAAGCGCCTGGGCAATCAGCGCGACACGCGAGGCGGAGTATGACGGAATGCTGATCAATCTCCGCGATACGCTTCTGAAGGCCAATATCGACTTTGATTATGGTGACGAGGATATCATGTCGCGCCACACGCGGGTACACTGCGGCCCAGAAAGCCCGCAACTCATCGTTGGCAAGGCAAGATACACGACGGTGCTTGTGCCGCCGCTGTTGACGATCCGGAGCACAACGCTGGATCTGCTGAGCAGGTTCGTCAAAGCGGGCGGGCGCGTTCTGTTCGCTGGCGAAGCACCGCACTTCGTGGATGGCGAGCGGAGCAACCGCGCCGAGGAGTTTGCGTCCGGCTGTGATACGGTTTCGGCCAAAGGTCAGCGTCTTGCTGGAGCCCTGGTCGGCTGTCGCCGTGTTTCGATCGCCGATCCATCAGGAAAACAGATCGATGCGACGCTGTACCTCCTGCGCGAGGACAGGGACAACGCTTACCTGTTCCTCTGCAATACCGGCCACGATGCGGCGCAGCTTCGCGCGCCACAGCGTGGCGACAGCGGCGATGATTTTATACGAGATCGAAAGGCGACCTGGAGTGACGTCTATGTGACGGGACTCAAGGGCTTCGACGGCCATCCGATAGAGCTGGACCCCGATACCGGCAAGCACTTCGCGGCGCATGCCGAGCGCGTGCGCGAAGGCTGGCGTATCCGGACCAGTCTGCCAGCGCTTGGAAGCCGCCTGTTCGTTGTTCCGCGCCGAAAAGAGCGGTGCCTACCGGCGCAGCGACCCGATATGAAGCCCGTCTCGTCCAGGACGCTTGCCGGCGACTGGGATTATGCGTTGACCGAGCCGAACGTGTTGCTCCTGGACTGGCCCACCTTTCGCATCGGGAAAGGACGCTGGCAACGGAAGAGGCACGTACTGCTGGCCGACTTTGCTATCCGCGACAGGCTCGGCATCCCGCGGCGCGGGGGTGCGATGGTGCAACCCTGGGCGCGCGACAAGAGCGGCGATCCGGACCGAACGCCGGTTGCCTTGCGATACGCGTTTGATGTGCGGCAGCGGCCGGCACGTGAACTCTTTCTAGCTATGGAGCAGCCGTTGCGCTGGACAATCACACTCAACAGCAAACCGGTTATTGCGGAGATGGATTCGGGCTGGTGGGTCGATCCGTCGTGCCGGAAGTTACCGCTCTCACCGGCGATGCTGGTGGAGGGTGAGAACGTGCTGGAGATGTCGTGTGTCTACAGCGCTGATGGACCTGACCTGGAGCATATCTATCTGCTGGGTGATTTCGGTGTAAAGATCAAAGCACACAAGCCCTGCATGGTTGACCTTCCCCGCAAACTGCGTTGTGGCGACTGGGTCGGGCAAGGGCTGGCCTTCTATTCTGGCAGTGTTGTATACCGCCGCAAAGTAAGGGAATTGAAGCTACGCAAGGGGCAGCGGCTCATGCTACAGACACCGGACTGCAAGGGATCGATGGTGCGAATCTGGGCCGGAACCAGTGAAGCAGGCCTGATGGCATGGGCACCGTATGAGATCGACGTGACCGATTTCATCAAGCACGGCCTGCTCGATTTGGGTATTGAAGTCATCTCGCACCGTCGCAACTCGCACGGTCCACTCCAGCTAAAAAATCGCTGGCCGGAGTCGCACGCTCCCGGCACATTTGTGGAGGGGCATGCAGTCGCACCGCGCTACTACACGGTTCCCTGCGGTCTGATGAAGCCGCCGAGACTGGTCGTGAAGAGTGCTTCCTCGTGACTCGACGCACCGTAGCGTTTTAACCTATTTCAATGAGCAAGAGGGCGAAAATTGTAATATTAAACGTCGCAGTAGAAAAAGGAAGCTTAACTACTCAGGAGTCAGAATGAG
>JAGLDW010001671.1 GCA_023145395.1 Lentisphaeria bacterium
GCCGACGGCTGCGGCTTGGCGGACCTGTCTCGTCGCACGGAGCTCAAGCCGCCCACCGCTCGCAACCTCCTGGCCACTCTCTGCGAGCTTGGCTATGCCGAACAGTCCGAGCAAACTAGAGCCTATCGATTGGGCAGGCGAGCGCGGACCATGGGGCATCCTCAAGCCAAGGTGGAAAGGCTGCGCCGCGCAGGCGCGCAGACGATCAAGAGGCTCAGCGACACGATCAACGAGACCATTCTGCTCGCGGTCTATCAGAACGGCAAACGCAACACCATCGTCTCCATCGAAAGCGATCATGAACTGCGTGTGGGCGCCCAAGTGGGCGAAGACCAGCATTTCTACAAGACCGCGACGGGACGTCTACTCCTAGCCATGCTACCCAGGCGCGAATGCGCCCAACAGATTGACAGGCTTGGCCAACCGACGGCGGACGACTGGGTGCAGGCAACGGAAAATGTGGATGCGTTTCAGCGTGAACTCGCCACTATCGCCAGGGCGGGCCTATCCGTCCTGGACAAGACTGGAAACCACGTCACGGCTGTTGCCGTGCCCGTGAACACGGCTCCGAGCGGCCCCATTGCCGCTCTCGGGCTCTACTATCCGTCCGTTCGCGACAACGGCGAACGACGGCAGGAACTGGTCGTCCTGTTGAAAGCGGCCGCGGCACAGGTGTCTGAAGCGTACGGTAGAGGATGAGAAAATGAACGAACTCACTCAGCGATTCCTGGATTTCGCCAAGGAAAAGCGCGCCGATCTTGTGGGGATCGCCCCCATCGAACGGTTCGCGGATGTGCCTGCCGAACACCATCCCTGCTCCATCTTCCCCGAGACAAAATCGGTTGTGGTCATCGGCAAACGCATCACCCGCGGCACGCTGCGTGGCTTGGAAGAGGGAACACAGTTCGATATCTATGGCCAGTACGGACTCGCCTGGCTCAAGGACCGCATGCTCGCCATGACCACCATCGGCCTCGCGACCTGGTTCGAGGACAACCGCTGGGAAGCATGCCCCATCCAGGATCTGCCCACCCAAGTCCCCCCCTCCGGCGTCAAGGTCAAGCCCGACCTGCCCGCCCCCAACGTCATGATCGACGTCCGCGAGGCAGCCGTGCGCGCGGGCCTCGGGGAAATCGGCTTCAACGGGGAGATTCTCACCCCCCAGTACGGGCCCCGCCAGCGCTTCCAGCTCATTCTCACCGATGCACCGCTCGACCCTACACCCATGCTCGAGAAACCCGTTTGCGACATGTGCATGGCCTGTGTCGAGATCTGCCCGCTCGGCGCGCTCTCGGGAGAGAAAACCGTGACGGTCGCCGGCAAGGACATGACCATCGCGAATGTGAACTACGGCATCTGCCGCGGCTGCCAGAATGGTGTGCGCCCCAACCCAAATCACCCCAGTGGCAACCCCGACCGGCTTGGCGCGCTCTGCG
>JAGLDW010001672.1 GCA_023145395.1 Lentisphaeria bacterium
GAATCGCGGGTGGGAGATCTTCCTCTCCCGGTTCGGTGGTTGCTGTGTCTTCGGTCGCTGTGGTGGTCGTGTCCTGGGCGCCGGTGGTGGTTGCGATATCCGACTGCGTGCCAAGACATGTGTCAAAGGCATCGGTTCCACGGAAATTCTCACAGCAACTCTCCCGCAGTGCGGCATTGTCGGTTCTCGCGCAGTACTTGGGGTCGTTCTCTGTGGTTGCAAAGCAATCGTCGGCCATCTCTGGATTTCCCAACCGTCGAATCACACTGCATGCCGCCGAGAATTCGAGTGCCACGGCTATGTCATACACACAGATCTGACGCTCCAATACATCGCCAACGGGACACTCGCCCGTCATGAGTCTCGAGACATGGATTAGGCACCCTGCGTACGCGTCGGAGTCCTTGGTGAGGCGTTCGCAACCACCCGTGGCTCCAGATGAAGCTAACTCCACGACCGTTCCGCAGGCGGCCGAGAACCCGTGGTATGAACGGGTGCCCAGGTCATCAGCACTTGCAGCGACGAGCATCTTCTGCAGGATGTCACATGACTGGGTCCCAAAGTGTTGAGCGTTTTGGGTCACGACGGCCAGGTAGCACTGTGGAACCGTTTCGGCGTCTCGGAAGGGAGAGTGGCATGCTGTCAATTCCGCGTGGATACGCTGAGTATTGAGATGCTCCAGGATCATCATGATCACCACTGACGGGTCGCCTCGCTGCACCAACTGGCTGCTGAGAGCGGTGATGATCGGGTTCTTGATCGGGTCCACTGTCCATTTGGCGACCACATCGGCATCGATGATCGCTGTGGGTTGAGGATCGAACGCTATCTCAGCGGGACTCTCGCCGAAGCTCTTCGGGATGCTCACCACGAAGCCGAATTCGCTTGGGCTCGTCCCGTCACCAGCCAGCTTCCATTCCAGGCCTGGTTGAAGTCCATCTCCGACGGGATCCCACCGGGCCTGGAGATCGACCTTCACTCCACCGGTGAGCTCACGGGTGGGGAACGTGTAGCTGTACGACGTGCCGACGTCGCCTTCGGTGATCTCGATGTCGCCTTCGGTGATCTCCGGGGTGAATCCGCCTGTGATCGCCGGAATGTCAACGATCCCGAACTCGTCAACCTCAAGGCTGGCTGGCTTAGCGTTCGCCGAACTGGCTGTCTCCAGAGGATCGGAAGGCGGCTGGGACGCGTCGTCGCTCGATCCGCAACCAGCAATGACCCCCACAAGAACCACGAGGAGCAGCCCTCTTCCGAGTCGGCCGAATTTCACCACACTGGCCATCAGGATCTCCTGTGTATGGGTCCATTCCGAATGCTATTGAGGCAATGCCACATTGGCGAATCCGTGGCA
>JAGLDW010001673.1 GCA_023145395.1 Lentisphaeria bacterium
CCGGCGAGGACGATCATGCGCGAGATCAGGGCCCGCGCAAGGGCATCCGACAAGGGGGCGGCCTACCGCGTGTCCAACCGATGCATCCACAAAATGGACTGCCGGAAGCAGCACCTTTGCGCTCACTGCAGCTACGACGGAAGCCGCTATTGCCGGTTCTGCCGCCTGTGCAATGCGAACTGCGGTGACTTCGTCGAGGATGTCTGCGCGCGGCTCTCGCAGCCGCCCTACGTCTGCAACGGCTGCCTGCAGGAGAGCAAGTGCGTCCTGCGCAAACGCTTCTACATCCACGCGGCAGCGCAGGGCGACTACCGGGAACAGCTGGTCGAGACGCGCCGCGGCGCCAACATCACGGAGGAGGAGGTTCTGAAATTCGACGCGACGCTCTACGAACTTACCTCGCAGGGACAGTCGATACACGCCGTCATGTCCAGTCACGCCGACTGCTTCACCGTCAACGAGAAGACCGTCTACCGCTATGTCAACGGCGGGCTCCTCCACACGAAGCGCCACGACCTGCCGCGCGCCTGCATGCTCAAGCCGCGCAAGGCGAAGTCCGTCGAGCACAAGGTCGACGCCAAGTGCCGCATCGGACGCACCTACGCGGACTATCTGCGCTTCATCGAGCAGAACCCCGGGCTGCCTGTCACGGAGATGGACACGGTCGAGGGTGTCAAGGGCGGCAAGGTCCTGCTGACGCTGATGTTCATGCCCTACGGCTTCATGGCCGCCTTCCTCCTGCCCGTGAAAACGTCGGCCCACGTCACGGAGGGGTTCGCAACGATCCGCCGGCGGCTCGCGGAGAGGTTCGGCGACCCCGGAGGACTTGAAATGTTCGCGCGGCTCTTCCCCGTCATCCTCACGGATAACGGCACGGAGTTCAGCGCCCCTTCCCAGATCGAGACTGACGCGGAAGGCAACCGACTCACGCGGCTCTACTACTGCGACCCGAACTCGGCCTTCCAGAAGGCGCACGTGGAACGCAATCATCAACTGCCCCGCAGGATCCTGCCCAAGGGAACGCCGTACCTGGCGCCCACGTCGTTCGACGGCCTCGCCCAGGCCGACCTGGACCTGGCGATGTCCCACGTCAACAGCTACCTCCGTGAATCGCTGAAGGACAGGACTCCCTACGACCTCTTCGCTGCCGCATTCGGCACGCAGGTGGCGGAACTCTTCGGCGTCCGCAGAATACCCGCCGACGACATCGTCCTGAAGCCGTCGCTCCTCGGCATCGTGCAGAAGACCAAGAAGCTCGACTGACGGAAGCCTGGAGGCCCGCCAGAAAGGGCGGCCCGGCGACCACCGCAGGCGGGGGCATCCACCATGTCCGAAAAACAGGGACGCCCCGCGCCAGGAGAAAACGCGCACTTTTTCCGCGGCTTACGGGGCTAGCGCCGCCATCGGAACCGACCGACACACTGTTTTCGGTAAAAGTAAATGCCCAATCGGTAAGAGTAAATGCCCCCATGCGTCATTCTAGCCCGCTTTAGGCGCATCCACTTTGACAAGTGACCCTTGACTTGCGGGCTGGCCGCTGGTAATGTTCACACCTGTTATAGCACCACATCGGGGCGTAGCGCAGCCTGGTAGCGCGACAGCTTTGGGAGCTGTAAGTCGTGGGTTCGAATCCCACC
>JAGLDW010001674.1 GCA_023145395.1 Lentisphaeria bacterium
CGAGAGCGCGACCGCGCCCGAAAAGCAGCCTGCGTCACGGCGTCAGGCAGTCACTGCGTCGTAAAATGCCCCCTGCCTCCCGTGCCCTCTCGAAGCCACCAGCTTCGAGACAGAAAGAGCGACTGCCCGGTCGCGCTTTCTTAAGAATTGAATTCAAGATCCTCGCTCCCCTTCTCCCTGGTGGTACGCTGGACAACAGCCGAAGCAATCAACCAGCAGGAGAGCCAGCATGCCAACACTCTATCTGAACGGACGAGACACCGAAGCACGCGTCGAAAGCAAGCGTGTCGTGGTCACACGCTACGACGAGGAGGCCCAGAAAATCATGACCATGCGAGTGCCATTCTTCGAGATCGACCGCGTTGTAGTCATCGGACAGGCAGCATGCACCATGCCTCTGTTGCATCGCCTGGCCCGCAAGCAGATCCCCATCCATCTGCTGACGGGGTCGGCGAAGTGGCTGGGCACCTTCTATCCCAATGCCAATGGACATGCGCTCCGCCGTCTCAAGCAGTATGAGCTTGCTCGCGACGGTCACTTCTCCTTGCGCAACGCCAGGGAGGTCGTCGCAGCCAAACTGCGCAATAGCAGACGGGTGCTTCAGCGCATGGCCGCGAATCGCGACGAATCGAAAACACAGGAGCAGCTCGCGGTCTGCAACTCGCTTCAAATGCTCATCCTCAAGGCGTTGGAAGCCGACACCCCGGATTGTTTGCGAGGATACGAAGGGCACGGCGCCGCCATCTACTTCCGTCGCCTGGGAGACTTCTTCCCGGAGGAGACTCCCTTCAAGGGGCGCAACCGTCGCCCACCCAAGGACGAAGCCAACGCACTCCTCTCCTGGACCTACACCATCGTCCTCACGGAAATCGATGCGGCCGTGCGCTCCGCAGGACTGGACCCCTGCCTCGGGTTCTTTCACGAGGTGAGCTACGGACGCCCGTCCCTTGCTCTGGACCTGCTCGAACCCCTGCGCCCCGCATTGTGCGATATGCTCGTGCTGAGACTCCTGAATCATCGCCTTCTGCGAAAGGACGACCATTTCGAGTTCCGGGCCGAGGAGGGTGGGGTCTTTCTAAATGAAGTGGGAAGAAGAAGCTTCTTTCCGGAATACGAACGCACCATGCTCCGACGCTTCTCCGCCTCCAAGGGCGGACAGCACACAGATTTCCGAAAGGTCATCCGCGAGCAAGTCAACGCCTTCATGAGAGTCATGGAAAAACGCGCCGATCCGGAATTCTTCATCATGCCGTAGAAAGGCGGGGCCCGTGCCCTTGTCCTAACCTGAGTCACTGCGTCAAGCAGTCACTGAGTCACAAAAAGCCTGACCCAATGACCCAGTGACCTTGTGACTCAGGCGGGAGGAGGCCAGTGCCCAAGCGAAATCTGCGTCACAGACAAGAGTCCGCACATGTCATCAACACCAAACGAGCAATGGCCCGAGCCGGTCGAATGGCACAACTGCTACAACGTCGGCATCACCGAGTATCCGGGACCAGAAGACAGTGAGATCGCCCACATGTTCTATCTCGTCGCCTATGACATCTGCGAACCCAGTCGGCTGCGCAAGGTCGCCAAGACCTGCGAGGACTATGGTGTGCGGATCGAGAAGAGTGTCTTCCAATGCGATCTCCCCAAGGAGAAATTCGAGGATCTCTGGTGCGAGCTGATTGATCTCATCGACGAGGAGGAGGATGCCGTCATCGCTTATCGCATTTGCCAATCCTGTCTCCGCGAGGCCGAAAGCATGGGCATCATCCGAACCCCGCAGAAACGGATCTGCTACATTCTCTGACCGTTACTCGTGTCCATTCGTCGTTCGACATCCTCCCCTACCTGGCACCACCTGTCGGCTGGGGATGAAAACCACCCCAAAAGCCGTTCCCCAGCCGAATCCCTCAACATCCTGAACCAAAGCAGATTGCGATGTTCTGAAAAAAAGAAAAAAGGATGCGGTCACTCCAAAACAGTGCAAAAAAACTTCCTCAGCCGAACAGCGTCACAACCCCTTGCATCCCAAGACCCCAGAAGCTACTCTACCCAAGACCCCCTCAAAGCCGAAAGGCGATTGAGACGCCAGCTCCGGCGTGTCGTAGTCATCGCGTGGATTTCTATACCCAAGACCCCCTCAAAGCCGAAAGGCGATTGAGACTTGTTCGGTCTCCCAGACGGTCCCTTCGCTATCCGTGCGAACCCAAGACCCCCTCAAAGCCGAAAGGCGATTGAGAC
>JAGLDW010001675.1 GCA_023145395.1 Lentisphaeria bacterium
GCGAACGGCCCGTGAGCCGCCACACTGAGCAAGACGTTGTCCCGGGGAGTGCGCCTATGTCTCCTCTGTTCCCATTTATGTTCATTCGTGGTTAGCTGCCCCTGCTTTGCTTGTTCGCCGGGAATCCCGACGACCATATGGTGGTAGGAACTTGTCATTACTGGTCGCTGGGGGACTTGCGTTGCGGCGGAGGCTGAACGAGAGTGACTCTAGTTTGGCAGTTGTTCGTGCAGATGCAGTGAAGACGCTGGGAAAGGATTGGCGAAGACGTGAGCGAAGAGATTGTGATTCGTGCAGAGGGAATCGGGCGCACCTTCAAGGGGCCTGAAGGCGAGGTGGTGGCGCTGCAGGGTCTGAACCTGCAGGTTGAAGCCGGTGAGTTCGTGGCTGTCTGTGGGCCGAGCGGATGCGGCAAGAGCACGCTGCTTCTGATTCTTGGCGCCTTGCTGCGTCCTACATCGGGCGTGCTCGAGGTCGGCGGAGAACGCCCGTACGAGCTGCCTGCCGCGCGACGAAATCTCTTCCGTGCAAAGACGGTTGGCTTCGTTTTTCAGCAATTTCATTTGCTTCCGTATCTGAGCGTGCGCGAGAACATTCTCCTCCCCACGGCCACAGTTTCCTGCTCCGATGCTCCAGGACGAGCCCGGGAATTGATCGACCGTTTCCATCTGGCGCCGCGTGCGGAACACCTTCCTGCGCAGTTGAGCGCGGGTGAGAAGCAACGCACCGCGTTGGCTCGGGCTCTCATGAACCGGCCCAGGATTCTGCTGGCCGACGAGCCCACTGGCAACCTGGACCCTGAGAGTTCCGCCGTGGTCCTGGACAGTCTGCAAAACTTTGCGGAGAGGGGCGGCATTGTCATCATGGTCACCCACGAACCCGTTGCCGCCGACCG
This sequence comes from Lentisphaeria bacterium, assembly GCA_023145395.1. GTDB lineage: Bacteria > Verrucomicrobiota > Lentisphaeria > Oligosphaerales > Lenti-02 > JAGLDW01. Next base: position 896 of record JAGLDW010001675.1, read on the forward strand.
CGCAGACCGCAATGTGGCGCTCGCGGATCTCTGTTCCGCTGACCGCTGACCGACCGCGAAACCCTTTCCGCAGCACCTCTTGTATGCATGGAGTAGAACGATGGATCTGAACCTCGGAGTCGTGACTCGTAGCTTTCCTCATCTGACCAACGAGGAGACTGCGGAACTCCTTGCTAGCGAAGGTTTTCGTTGCACGGAATTGTGCTTCTCGCAGACGGACTCGAAGTACTGGGTCTACAATGGCCGCTCCGATCTGTCGGACATGACTCCCGCCAGAAGCCGCAAGATCGTGCAGACCTACCGCGATCGAGGGATTGAGGTGACGACTCTTGGTGTGTTCACCAGCCTGATCGAGCCGGATGACGACGAGCGTCAGGCGAATCTTGACTACTTCGTGCGGATGATGGAGATCGCGGCCGACACTGGCGTCCCGTCCGTGACGACCGAATGCGGTTTCATTCCCGGCAGTCGCGGAATCAATGCGGACGAGTACGAGGAGCGCTACCAGAGGGTGTTCGACAGCTTCCGGTGGCTGCTGGACAAGGCTGAGGATTTCAACCTCGACATCGCTTTGGAGCCCTGCATCCTGGACGTGGTGCCGAGCGCCAAGCGCACCGCCGACTTCATCAGCCAGCTTGGCTCCTCCCACATGAA
>JAGLDW010001676.1 GCA_023145395.1 Lentisphaeria bacterium
GGGCATGTTCTACTGGCTCGCACCTCGCCTCTGGAATACAAAGCTCTACTCCAAGTCACTTGCCAACACGCACTTCTGGCTCGGCATGGTCGGCATCCTCCTCTACGTCGCATCGATGTGGGTATCAGGCATCACCCAAGGCCTCATGCTCAACGCCACAATCGAAGGCGGCACGCTACTCAAGTATCCCAACTTCCTCGACACACTGCAGACGATTCGCCCAATGATGCTCACTCGTCTCGTCGGTGGCACGCTCTACCTCGTCGGCTTCTGCATGATGGCATACAACATCTGGCGCACAGCACGTAGCGGCAGTCCAGTGAATGGAACGGTCGAAATCGAAACCGTCGAAGAAAACAATCCAAACATGGCAAAGAGCTTCATCAGCGCACCGCTCTTCTACTGCCTCGCGATCGTATTCTTCTCCTGCTTCGTGATCTTCGGCACTGGTATATTCTCAATCGTCGGCATCGGCGGCACCATCCTCTTCACCCTGATCGCCATCGGGCACTTCGAAATCAGCGGCGCCAAATGGTCCGACTGGTATGCTAAGCTCCTAGAGCACAGCTTCGCATTCACCGTGCTTACCATCATCGCAGCCGGCATCGGCGGAGCGATCCAGATCATTCCCACGGTATCGATCCAACGCGCCTCCAATATCGAAGGTCGCCGACAGATCCCTTACACTCCGCTCGAACTCGCAGGCCGTGACATCTACGTCAGCGAAGGGTGCTATAACTGCCACTCGCAAATGATCCGCACACTCGTGCCCGACGTCATGCGCTATGGTGACTACTCCCGCCTAGGAGAGTCCATCTACGACTACCCATACCAATGGGGCTCCAAGCGTACAGGCCCCGACCTCGCTCGCGAAGGTGGCAAGCGCTCCGATGACTGGCACTTCTTCCACATGCGCAATCCGCGCGACGTGTCGCCAGGCTCAAACATGCCGAACTACACGCAGCTCTTCCGCAAGGACATCAAGGTCGGCCAACTGCCCTCCAAAATCAACGCAATGCGCATGCTCGGCGTCCCCTATCCGATCGGCATTTCTGAAGAAGACATCCAAGCCGAGATCGACGAACAAGCCGCAGGCATCGTCGACCG
>JAGLDW010001677.1 GCA_023145395.1 Lentisphaeria bacterium
AGACCTGGTGCCAGCCACTTCGTGGGGCCACTTCGTGGGCTGGGGACACCCATTTGTGTGGCTTAATCTTCGCTATCGCCCTTTTCCGAGGCCGCGAGATGTAATGTTCGCTCGGCCTTGCTGCGCTCGCGCTCGATCTCCATCCGCAGCTCGTCCTCGGTGGGCAAGTAGAGCTGATAACTGCTGGCGTGTATCTGCTCGTTGTCTTCGGGCAGCGAGATCTTGACCATCGCGTCGTTTTTATCCGAGCACAGCACGATGCCAACCGTCGCCGCCTCGTGATCTTCACGTTGTTGCCGGTCGAAGAAGTTGACGTACATTTGCATCTGCCCAAGGTCCTGGTGGGTGAGCTTGCCGAGCTTGAGATCGATGAGCACGAAGCAGCGTAGCAGTCGATTGTAGAAGACCAAATCAACATAAAAGTGGTCGCCGTCGAGGGTGATGCGCTTTTGGCGGGCTACGAAGCAGAAACCCTTGCCAAGCTCGAGCAAAAATGACTCGAGCCGGTCAATAATGGTTTGCTCCAGGTCGCGCTCAAGCCAGTGCGCGCGTTCCTCCATTTCGAGGAACTCAAGCACCATCGGGTCCTTCAGAACATCGCGTGGGCGACTGACATGCTGACCATCCTTGGCGAGCGCGAGGACCTCGTCCTTGTCTCGGCTCTTCGCCAGGCGCTCATAGAGGAGGGATGCGACCTGACGTTCCAACTCGCGGGTGGACCAGCTCTCGCGAGCAGCCTCAATCTCGTAGAAGGCTCGTGCCTGCGAGTTGTCAACCCGCAACAGGATGAGATAGTGGGTCCAGCTCAGCAGGGGCGGAAAAAGCACGGGCGCTCTTTCCTGCCTTTGGCTCAGCAGCGCTGAGCCTTTCTTGTACTGACCCATCTCCTCCGAGATCACGGAGCCGTTCTGGAAGGTAAGATAGAACTGCTTCATCCGCTTGACGGACGGATAGCTAAACCCCTTGCCGAGGCTCTTGGACAGACGGACAGCGAGGCGCTTGACAATCTGCTCACCGTATTCGGCGCGTTCCTTCCCGGCCTGCTCGACCTCGACAATCTCCTGCCCGATGAGCCAGTAGGCGTGAACCATTG
>JAGLDW010001678.1 GCA_023145395.1 Lentisphaeria bacterium
GGCGGGTTTTCATGCCTTCGCCAAATAAAAAGCCGTCGGGTAAAACAATGGCAGCACGGCCATCTTGTTTAAGTAAATGAATGATCAATGTCAGAAATAAATCTGCTGTCTCCCGGGTACGGAAGGTAGCCGGGAAATTGTTTTCGATGCCGTCTTCTTCCATGCCACCAAAGGGCGGGTTGGTGATGATGACATCCACGCGGTCTCTGGGGCCATAGTCGCGCAAGGGGCGGGCCAGTGTGTTGTCGTGCCGAATCTGTGCGGGCACGTCGATGCCGTGCAGGAGCATGTTGGTGGTGCAGAGAATGTGCGGCAGATGCTTCTTCTCGACCCCCATGAACGATTGCTGGAGCGTGGCTTCCTGCTCGGTGCTCTTGACCTGTTCGCGCATGTGCTCGATCGCGCAGGTCAGGAACCCGCCCGTCCCGCAAGCTGGGTCCAGCACCATTTCGCCCAGCTTCGGATCGACCATGTCGACCATGAACTGGGTGACGGCACGCGGGGTGTAGAACTCCCCGGCGTTCCCGGCGGATTGCAGGTCTTTCAGAATCTGCTCGTAGATGTCGCCGAACATGTGACGGTCTTCGGACGAGTTGAAGTCGATCTCGTTGATCTTGTTGACGACCTGGCGCATCAACGTGCCGTTCTTCATGTAGTTGTTGGCGTCCTGGAACGCGCTGCGGATGACAGCACGACGTGCGTCCTGGCCTTCAATGGGCAGATCCCGGAGCGTGCGGACGAGTCGGTTGTCCACGAAGTCCAGGAGCGCGTCGCCGGTGATGCCTTCGGCGTCGGTGGCCCAGTTCGACCAGCGCAAGTCTTCGGGCATAGGCGAGACGTACTCGTCCTCCATCAACTCCGCTTCGAGTTCCCGGTCGTCGAAGATCTTGAGGAAGAGCATCCAGCCTAACTGGGCAATCCGCTGGGCGTCTCCGTCCACGCCGGCATCCTTTCGCATGATGTCCTGAATACTTTTGATTGTGGTGCTTATGGTCATAGTCTTCCCTGTATAATCATGGTTTGTAAGTATTCGGTAAACCAGGGGGCAGGATGCACTGGTCCTGTGGGAGGGGTTTCCAACCC
>JAGLDW010001679.1 GCA_023145395.1 Lentisphaeria bacterium
ATCGCGTTCCTGTCTGGTTACTCATCCCGTGGCGTAGAGGGCTTGCTCGAGTTCGGCAACCGCTTTCTGGAATCCCTTCTTGCCGCCAAATGCCCGGACGAGTTCAATGGGGGTGCCCAATTGGGATACGGGAGCAACACGGAGAACGTCCATTGACTCCAAGTCGGCGATGCCGTGGTCGGCGTATTTCTCAAGCAGAGCTTCCAGGACGTCGCGGGCCTGGTCCCCGTATTTTGCGAAACAGTCGCGCTTGCGGACGCTGTCCGCCCGTTCCTTGCGGGTCAACGGCGGGCGGTCGAACGCGACGTGACAGACCAGGTCAAAAGCGTCGTAGTCCGAGCCGACTGCCTGGCGCAATTCGTCGAACAACACACCTTGTTCCTCCAATTCGGCCAGCACGGCAGTCTTGCGCTCAGTCTGGTTCCAGCGTTGCAGAAAATCGTCCAGCGAATCGAACTCGGCGCGGATTCTTCTGCGGGTATAGAGCTTGAACGACTCGGTGATGAGCTTGCCGCTCTTGGGGTCCATATACTGTTCGCGGATGGCCATTACTTCGACATCCACATCGTCCACGTAGTACTTCGTGCGACCTTCGCCCCCTTCCTCACCTTCTTCGCCGTTCCCTCCATCATCCGGGCCGGGATCGTCAGGGGGAACTACGGGAGCATTCGGCGGGGGTTCGTAGATATGCACTGGCTCGCCGTCGAAGTCCGGGTCTGCGAACAGCTCGGTGGCTCTGCGGAAGTCCATGATGGCGAATGACATCTTGCCGTAGTCCTCGTCAATCCGCGTGCCCCGACCAATGATCTGCTTGAACTCCGACATCGACTGAATGCGCTGATCCAGCACAATGAGCTTGCAGGTCTTGGTGTCCACGCCGGTGGTCAACAGCTTCGACGTGGTGGCCACCACGGGCGTGATGCTTTCGGGGTCGATGAAGTTGTCCAGCTCACGTTTGCCCTCGTCGTTGTCACCAGTGATACGCATGACGAAGCGCGGGTACTTGGCAACCAACTCGCTGCATACGTTGACGATGGCCGACCGCATCCGC
>JAGLDW010000168.1 GCA_023145395.1 Lentisphaeria bacterium
AAACGATCTTCAGGACAAACCGCGGCAGTCTTTCTACACCATTGCGGCCGACCTGGCCATGGTCTGCTTTGTCTGGCGCATGACGGAGGACGCCAAGTACGCGGGAGTCAAGGAACGCGCCGTGATCTGGGCTGGCTACCCGCCTGGTGGCCGGGCCTCGCCCGAGGGATTGGGTGGCGACGGGCACGAGGATGCGACACAGGGCAACGAGTTTCTGGCGCTGTTGTTTGACTGGCTCTACACAGACCTTGATGACGGAGAGCGGCAGGTGATGATTCGGTCCTTGGAGTGGCGCACCGAACACATCATGAACACCTTCTCGTGGCGGGCGAAACGAAAGGGAGGCGCCATGCTGCGTCTGACCTTTCGCACAGGGGCAAAAGCCAGCGTCCATGAAGCCGAGGATCTCGTCCTTGCCGGTGCCGCCCGCGTCCTGAAGCATAAAAATGCATCTGGAGGGAAGCTAGTGGAGTTTGGGAGCAGGGACGCAGTCATTTCCACGGAGGTGACACTCGCCGCAGGCCCGTACGCGATCACCGTGCAGGGCTGCGGACCTGGACCAAACAAAGACGCATTCTACGTTGTCGTGGACAACCAGAAGCCTAAACGCGCTTTTATCCAGGAATGGGGAGAAGCCGCCCTGAAGTTCACCGTCAAAAAGGGTGGAAAGCACACGGTAAAGATCCTGCCCGACCCGAAGGAACTGGGCATGCAGATCGACGCCATTCGCCTCAGTGTCCACGCGGACCAGCGCCTGCGCCTTCGCCGCACACCGGAGTGGCGCGACTTCCAGTGGGAGGTCGCCGTGCCATCACTGGCTACGGAGGTCGTGGTCGAACCGTTCAACTACTACGCCAGGGGCGAGGTGTGGTGGGACTCGGTGCACGTTGCCGCCGCCGATGGCGAGGAACTGTTGAAGAACCCCGACTTCTCGCGTGCGCAGGGGAAGGCACCCGCGCATTGGCGCGGCGGCACGTTTCGGACCGAAGCGGAACTCGGGTTCGATCGGCAAGCCGGCCGCGGGCAAACAGGCGCTGTCGGCATTCTGTGCAGTGACTCCAGCGAGCGTGGTGCCTGGGCACAGACCATCTCGGTCAAAAACCGAAAGACACTCTCCGTGTCGGGCTGGTATCGAACCAGCGGCGATTTAATGACGGCGGCGGTTAGAAGCTCCTCCCTGTCAGGAATGGCCGGCAGCCACCAGTACGAAAGCAGCATGGACACTGCCGTCTGCGGGCTCGTTCTATACGAACACAGCGCAGTGGGCAAGGAATGGTTCGAACTGATGCTGAACTACCTCGTCGGCGTCACCTGCAGCCACGGCTTCGACGAGGCATGGAACGAGGGCGCGGGATACGGCACCTCCAAGTGCAAGTGGCTCATGAATGCGACCATGTACTTCGACACTGCCCTGCCTAGCGCCAATCTCGGTCTCAATCCATTCTACCGCCGCATCGGCGATTGGTTCTGCCGGGTCGTTCCCATGGGCATGGACCACCATGCCTGGGGCAACCAGCGGAATGCGTCAAGGGGAAACCATCTTGCCCACATGCGCAAGTTCGCATTCCTGACTGGTGAGGGGCGCTTCCTGCTGAATTGGCAGCAGTATGGCGGCACGAAATTCTCGAAATGGCGTCCGTGGATCGAATACGTGCTACCCGCGTACTACGACGCGCCGGAACCCCATCCGGAGACGGAGAACAGCGCTGTGTTCCCCATTGCCGGTTGGGCCATGGCTGCCAGTGGGCCACCGAGCTTGGCAAGCACGTATGAACAGGGAGTTGGCGTCATCTTCCAGTGTCGCCCGCGAGGTGGCTACAGCCACTCCTTCAACTCCGACAATTCGTTCCAGCTCCACGCCTACGGGCAAATGCTCAACCACGGCGGGGGCAGTTCCGGCAATCAGGACGCCTACGCCTATCACACCATGAGCCACAACACCCTGCTCGTCGATGGCCTCGGACAGGCGCAACCAGGTCGGGGACAGCTCTACCCAACCTATGGCCGACTCGTCGGTTCCGCCCAGGGAGACGACTACGTCTACTTTGCCGGCGACGCCACACGCTGCTATCCCAGAAAGCCCGGCAACTACTCACGCTGGGGACTACCTCTGCACAAGGTGTACCAGAAACGCGCCCTCCCGCATCTCGAACGCTTCGTCCGCCACATCCTTTTCATCCGCGACAAGTACTTCGTCATCTACGACGAACTTGCCAGTTCACAGCCATCGACCTACACATGGCTCTACCACATCCGCCCCGACACCCCATTCCGCTTTGATCCGAAAACGTTCACCATCGACTACTCGGTCAAGGACGTGCGCGTCCGCATGCGACACCTGGCCGATCCTGACAAGCTGAGGCTGGATGACCGGCAAGGACTGGACGGATTCATCAATCCGCTGACCGGAGAGGACTACCGAAAATGGCGCAAGGGCGACATCCTCTGTGGCCACAACCTGTGGATCAGCAATGAGAAGAAAGCAAAGGAATGGCACTTCCTGACCGTGATCTATCCCCTGCCGCCGGGAAGTGGAGGCGAGATGCCCCCCATCATCCGTATCGACGACGCCACCGTACGCGTGGGCCATGACACGATTTGCTTCGACCCCGCCAGCAGTGCCGCCGAGCAGGCCGATTTCGTGATTGACACGGTGGCCATTCGCCAGCCATGACAGTCGAGCGCCATAGAGAGTATACTCACATTTTGGATTTTAGATTGTTGATTTCAGATTGTTCCAAGAAGCTTGTCGATAGTCTATTACAGCAATAAAACGTTTCGTAACGAGGCGGGAAACACGTTGGCTCATAAGATTTAAAATCTAAAATCGCAAATCCAAAATGTGAGTCCTTATTGCCTTCCCCAGCATCGGAAAGCCTACATGCAGAGGTGGCACGAAGCTCACATGATCAGGGCTAACACGGCGCAAGTTGAGCATGCGCAGGGATTCTGACAGGAACGACAAGATGAATCCAGAAATTTCACCACGGATGGGCACGGATGGGCGCGGATGGAAAAGAAGAGAGCCTCGTCGTGGATCGAGAATGGATTCTTGGCATTCGACTGTGCCTGCTTCTTGATTTTGTCTTCATCCGTGTCCATCCGTGTCCATCCGTGTCCATCCGTGGTGAAAAACGGAAGGAGCAGGGGAAGACTCGCTCGCCCGTTCTCCATGGAGTGGCCCATCCTCCGTCGCGCCAGCGAGAGCCACCGCTTTCGACGGACGGAGAGCAGGGCGCCCCGCCCAGCGCGTCCGTTGAAGCTTGACGTGGGGTCCGGGGAGTGCACACACGCCCCGGCGGGGTCTGGGGCAGCGCCCCATTGTCCTGTCTCCGGCCACTGGTCTTGCGGAATTCGCAGTGCGCACATTCAAATTGCGCGGTGTCACCCTCAAGCGCGCGAGCTCTGAAGCACGCATACCCAAAGCGCCTTCGAACTCCGCAGATTCCCGTGGCGTTGGCAATCACACCGGAATGTATGGCGAATGTGATTGGCACGAGGTATCATTGCGATAACTGACATGGGATCGGCGATTTCAAAACGCACTCGAAAAATCAAAAGGGACCGGACAGATGAACGAAGTGAGATGGCTGCTGGTGGGAGCGGGAGATATCGCGACGCGGCGAGTCGCGCCGGCGTTGACAACTGTGGAATGCTCCAAGCTGATAGCAGTCTGCGATCTCAACCCGCAGCGCGCTGCAGAGCTGGCCGAACAGCATGGCGTCGCAAACACCTATTCCGACTACGGCCAAGCGCTGGCCGAGAGCGGCGCCGACACGGTCTACATCGCGACCCCACAGTCCACCCACATTGAATTGGGTCTGCAAACTCTGGCGGCCAACAAGCACTTTCTCTGCGAAAAACCGCTCGGGCTGAATGGTGCGGAGTGTCTGAGACTACTCAAGGCAACCCGCGAATCAGACCGAATCACAAGTTGCTCGAACTACCGCCGTCTCTCCGAACAATACAAGCTGACCGAGACCATGCTCAAGAGGGAGGATATGGGAAAACTGGTAGGTGGCTGGTCCGTCTACTCCACGCCCTTCTACAATCCCAGCAACAGCCCTGTGAGAAAAGCGCTGGGGCTCAGCCGGATCAAGGAACTGGGTTTCTATCAGATTGATATCGTCCAGAACTTTTTCGGAATGCCAGCCAGCGTCATGGCGCAGGCAAGTATTCTGGACAAGGCGGTCATGAATGATGTCGACGACATCTCGACAGTCATCTTGAAGTTCCCCGGCGGCGAGATCTTTACCTTCATCTTCAACTGCCGCTCTCCAGGGACCCGGCACGAGCTCGAGTTCTTCGGATCCGAGGGCCGCATCCACTGGCCCGAATGGCCCCCGCATGGAAATGGTCCCGTCGTCAGAATCACCGGCGCCGGCACGGAGGAGTTCGAGGCGCACAC
>JAGLDW010001680.1 GCA_023145395.1 Lentisphaeria bacterium
CACACTCTTCGAGTTGTCATTGACAATGCGATATCCGTGTAACGCGCTCCCTCAGACGACCGCAGGGAGGCGTGGGACCGCAGTTGCGCAGGTTGTGCGCTCGCGAGGTACCGTGTTGTCATGCGAGAGCAAGCCGGTCACTGGTGCCTGAGCGTGAACTCGGACGGGACCGTCACCTGGGGTGGAGCGAAGGCATCGGGTATGGGAGCGAGATCTGCCGGGAGAGTGATTGATCAAATGAAGTCGAAACGTATCCACATCGCACTTGTATTGGTATCAGTTACCCTTGTCGTGCTTTTGCTTGGGTTCATGGGGTGGGCGTTTGGTGATGCTAGCACAGCTGGATGTACTTCGGTCACCATAACTGTGATCCTGCGGTATACCGACGAGAACTCGGCACCACTTGAGGAAATCTATTGCTCATCTGCGGACGGCGCACTGATCCTCAGCGTGTGCTATGACACTGACGGCGACATGGCTATGGACCATGTCGTGTCTTTCTCTCTAGATCCATCCATATCCGAAGCGCCCGAGTGTGCACCTCTTGGTGCTCCAGTTGATGAGCCATATCCTCGCCGGGCCGAAGCATCGTCTCGACTGCGCGAATCGAGTGTCGAAGAATATGTGGTCGATGGTTTCAGTTTCCCGCCGAATGTCCGCTTCTCACCCAGAAACTACGTGCGCATGGCAACTGTGGAATATCGGCGTGCATTGGCCCGAGAGCCTCAACTGAAGCGTAGAGCCAAAGTAGCGGCCTGGCGCAGGCTGCTGTCACGACTACATGACGTACGGAGGCTTCTGGCTTTCTTCGCTTTCTTCGGACTGCTGATCGGCATCGGGCTGTTCGGGGCACGACGCAGCAAACCAAAGAGCAGGCCCCAAGCATCCGAAAAGGAGTCGGGGGCAATGGAACCAGGGGAACAGGGAGCTCACTCCCCGTTGCCTGGGGGGGGTGAGGGTAGAACATCGTAGACGCAGGTTGCCGTGCGTCCCCGGATCGCGTCCGGAACAGTCGGCTCGGCGCCCTGGTGACACACGCGGACCCGAGCAAGCATCACACCGTTGTTGTAGGTCCACAAAGCAAGCTGTCCATCCTGCAGCGGCTCGGGATCTGCGTAGGTCAGCACCGCCTTGCCGTCGATGCTGTACGTGAGTCTTCCCCCTCGTTTCTCCACGCGAATGTGAAACCAGTGCCGATGGATCCCCTTCTCGCGAGGGATGAGGTACTTCGTTGTCTGCGCCACGATTCTGTCTTGACGCACGATGGCCGTTCGGCTGTCATCCCAACCACCGAACAGGAAGCTGTAGCCGCTGGTCAAATCCTCCCCGTCTCCGCAGAGCGTGAGATTGATGTCAGATGCGTACTGATACGCATCACCACGGCTGGTGTCCATCTTTACGCCCGCATAGAACTCCACGACCAGATCCCCGGCGAACCGGTGCTTGTGCCAAACTGCGGCCAACTCCTTGCTCCGACCAGAGAAGAAGGACCAGCGGTCATCGCATTCCCAGCGGTTCGTCACTTCCCATGTCCCACCGGACACACGCCATCCCGATGGCGCACCCCGGAACAGTTCGTTGTACACATTGCCCGTGAACACACGGGCTTCGTCGGGACGCGGGCTCGCCCCAAGCACGCTGTATCCAACTCGTGCTCCGCCAGTGCGCACAGCCCTGTACCGCCCGATTTCCCTCCCATTCACGCTCGCAGAAATGAACGAGCCCGCTCTGCGTAGCGTCGCGCGGTCAGGTCGTCCATCTTCACCGAGGGGTCGCCGCTGGCGCACATTGCCCTGCTCCATCAGCTCTGCCAGCCAGCCGGTGCGCGTACGCTCAAGGGTCAGACTGTGACCTGTCTTGAGTTCGGTCGTGTCCGCACCGATCACGGTGCTGACAGTTCTGGGCTCGCCCGTCAGTTCCGGTAGGAGCA
>JAGLDW010001681.1 GCA_023145395.1 Lentisphaeria bacterium
CGGCACCTCCCACGTCTTCGCTTGTTTCGCTATTCTCGTTTCGGCAGCCCTTCGGGAGGGAATCTACGGCGATTCTGATTGCCAAGAGAGAAAGTGGAGGCTATTGCTGCGTCCAAAATGAAAGCGGTGCGAGTAGTCGCAGTTGCGGGCCTTTGTTTGGCATGCCTGTCCGGGGCAGAGGAAACGAAGCGGGTGTTCCGGCACGATGCGCTTCGCACGATCGAAGGATACCAGAGCACGATCTCGGAGGCGTTCCCTTCCCTCAAGATGCAGTGCTTCCTGTTCAACGGCAGTTTCGTCTGTGGTGTCTACGAAGATAAGAACGCCCCCCGCATTCTGCTGGCTCTCTGGGGAGATCCGCAGCAGGCACAGATCAAACGAAACGGCGAGGTCATGGAAGAGGAGCCTGGGGCGGCCGAGGTTGCGGTGGCCGTCGCACTTCACAAATGGGGTGGTAAAATCGTGGATGATCCGGACGGGGACCATCACGTGATGCGGCTCGGATACTGGATCCCACTGAAACGGACGGACCGCTTCGAGATGACCGGGCGCTATGATCACCCGGCAAAAAGCGAGTTTCGCATCACCTACGACCCGGACCGCCGGTGGGGCGGGACCATGTCTCCTCCGGAACGGGACGAATTGCGCATCAAGCCTGGCGATGCCTACGAGATTAGCCTCGAACCGCTGGTGGGCCGGGTGATCGAGGTGCTTGAAGAAAAGGGAACGTGTCAGGTGAACCTGAAGCGGAGACAGAGCGTGACGCTCCGGACCTGGGATGAGGAGGATGCGAATAAGATCGGGAACATCCAATCACTGTGTTTGACCGTCGAAGAGGCGATCTCGATTAACATGGGGCCAGCCAGGGAGAAACTGACGCCGCCCGGACTTGAACAGCGGTTGGAAATGTACGCTTCAGCCGTCAGGGCGGGCGATAGGGTGCCGGTCGTCCGGTTGCGCGTGGGCGCAAATGCCTCGGACGATCTGTTCTGCGAGGTGTTTCGGGCCCTGCTCCATGAGAGTATCGACCAGCACATCTTCCTGGAGGTGCTCCGCCCGGCGAAGAAGAAGCGGTCGGAGAGCAAGGGGAGCGGGTAGGCCCTGGGCAACGGACGCAAGAAGTGCCAGCCTCAAAACCGGCGCTGCGTCAGATATGCATGACGAAATACGGGCTTCGACGACTATTTGAGAGCATTTGGCAATCGCCCATTGA
>JAGLDW010001682.1 GCA_023145395.1 Lentisphaeria bacterium
GGGCACTGTTGATGTGAGCGGGTGTGACACCATCGATGCAGTACAACGGAGAGTTACGGAGGCATGCCGCTCCGTTTCCGATTCATCGCAGGGCCGGCACCTGGTTGTCAGGATGTCCGTCACAGGACGAACGCCGATTCATGCCGAATTGACACGAGGCGACGCCTTCTCAGAGCTGGCTGAGGTCATAAGAGCCGACCTCGCAGTCCGCGAGCCATGGGTATGGCTGGAGAGGCTTTCCTCTGACATGCGTGGCAGCTACGACGTTGAGGAATTGCGACAGCAACAGGACTTCGCGGGTGACATCGTCCGGGCCTACTCCACTCTCCGTGAGGCAGGCGCCGATAGAATGGCACTGCTCAAGGGAGAACTGGAGGCTGACGTTCTTTCGGGAGGTATCGGCAAACTGCTCCCCCCCCTGACGGAAGACGAGTTCAGGCAACTGACGGAGCAGGCGATGCACCAGACACTGGACAGAGTAGTGGAAGAGAGCTGACATGCAGCTACGAGAGATTCAGATAGTCAGTTTCGGTGTGCTCTCCCACGTACGCGTACGCGGTCTGCAACCCGGCCTGAACGTGCTGCACGGACCCAACGAGTTCGGAAAGACCAGTCTGCTGGAGTTTGCGCGCCGCATACTGTTCGGCTTTCCCACGAAGAGAGAGAGCGTCAACCAGTACCTCCTTCCGGAGGCGGACAAGAACTCAGGCCGGCTCATTTGCGAGTTGCGAGATGGGCGGATTCTGACAGTCTCGCGCACAACCGGCACACACGGCGGCCCACTAACCGTGACTGCAGCGGATGGAACGACGCTCAGCGAGCCGGATTTCGCCACCACACTCGGCCATATCTCTTCCGGCCTGTACCAGAACGTGTTCTCCGTTGGCCTCAAGGAACTTTACGACACCCATGTCGCCAACCTCGATGAGGTGAAGGACCGTATCTACGGGGCGGGGTTGGGGGGTGTCCCAATCTCGGAACTGAGGCAGCCCTTCGAGAAACGTGCAAACGAACTGTTCACGAAAGGCGGCCACAAGCAACGGATGAAGGAACTTGCCGCCGAGGTCACCGCACGCCGCAGGGCCATTCGTGATGCACAAGACCGGCTGGCGCACTACGATGAGAAGCAGAACGAAAGTGCCCGACTGAAGCAGAAAGAGGCAGAACTCGGCACAGCCGTCCGTGCGATGCAGGCAGAGCAACGCCTGTTTGAGAACCAGGACCGGCTCTATCCTGTCTTCCTCTCCATGCAGCAGGCAGAGCAGCAACGTAGAGACATGGGAGAAGTCCCCGAAGTGCCCAACGAGACGCTTGCCGAACTACAGGAACGGCAGTCCTCGCTCAAGACGGTGGAGGGGCTGGTCCGGGATACGCAGGAGAAGCTGCGCCTGAAGAAGGCAGCATTCGAGCGTATCAGCTATGACCCCTCCCTCATGCAAAACGAAACCGACATCAGGTGGCTCTCACAAAACGTTGCCAGTTACAGGACAACGCAGGAAGAACTGCCTTCAGCACAACGCGATGTGCAGACAGCACAAGAGCACGTGGCACAACGGCTCGACAGCCTGGGTAAAGGATGGACTGATGAGCGCGTCCGCGCCTTCACCCTCACCACAGAACAGAAGGACGCGATGCGGCAGCAGGAAGCGCGGTTGGCTGAATGCAAGGAAGCTCACGAAAACGTCAGCCGCAAGCTGGAACTTCACAAGGACACACTCCGTGCCACAGGTGGCAAACAGGGCAATCCGAAGACCGTTCGATTCGCCGGATTCGCGGTGCTTGCGCTCGGGGCGGTGGGCTGCATCATGGCGGCCGTTGGGGGAGATGTGCTCATGGCTACCGTCTCGGGAGCCGTCGGTCTGCTCGGACTGTTCCTTGCACTTTCTCCCGTCGCTTCATCCGGCAGGACGAGCGACCCCGTGGCAGAGCAACTGGAACGGGAACTGCAGTCGGCTGAAGAAGCGAAGACCACGGCGTTAACTCAATGGAGAGATCTGCTGCTGCAGATTGGGCTGTCCCCCTCACTCTCGCCGGAGGCCAAAGATGAGACACTTCGGGTAATCGAAGCTGCCTCGCGGGATTTGCAGCGAGTCGGCGAGTTGGAGGCACGCATCGCGCGCCTTCACGAGACTGCATCGACAGTCGAAGCACGCTACGCCAGTGTCGCGAATGCCGTGAGGAACTCAGGGCAGGGCACAGATGTCGCCTCAAACATAGAGGTACTTGAGAGCAGACTGGGGGCTGCCATGGGAGAGAAAGTCCGGCAGGATTCGCTCACGGAAGACCTGCGTCAGCTTGCAGAAGAACTCAAGGGGCACGAGCAGCGCAGAGAAAACGAAATCGCAGGGATGGCAGCGTTGCTCAGGACACATGATGTGCCGTCACCGGAGGCGCTGAGGGAAAAGTACCAGAGGTTCGCCGCCGCCCGCAAGCTGCAAGAGTCTATCGACGCAGACTTGAGGAACTTCGAGACCAGCGTCGGCACTGGCGAGGCATGCAGCGATTTCATCAAGACGCTCGAAACCACGACGCCGGATGAGATACGAGCCGCACTCGCGGAACTCAAGGACCGTATCTCCACAACAGACAACGAGGCCGGCGTGACGCGCGAACAAGTCGGCGCGCTCAAGAAT
>JAGLDW010001683.1 GCA_023145395.1 Lentisphaeria bacterium
TCCGTGAACCAAATCGCGATCTCTTTGCCGATGGATGATTGTAGAATCTCGATCACTTCGGGCCTTCCTTCGAGGTCATCTCGACAGCACCTTGGTGCAATCGGGGTGGTTGACGTGCAGCCACTGCAGATCCGAGGGACCGCGATCGACGATCGTTCGGTCCATTTGTCGGATCTGTCGGGCGGTGAGAGTGAATTCAGACATGGATATCGCCTCCTCTGGCGAAAAGTGATCGGCGCGGGGGACACCGCAAAAGAGGAACGCAACCGCAGGGCGCCGCGCCGATCGGGGATTTGGTTATCCAGTAGGACTGTCGTACTGGCACACGCAGGGACTGGACAGGCAGTGCTTGCACGGGTTGCACGTGTGATAGTTGGCGCAACGTTCCTCGGCTCGGTCGCCGCGACCGTCCATCGACGAAACACAAAGCATCCGCCAACAGTCGGTGCAGGGGTTCACCTCGAGTATCATCGAGGGAGGTTCCCCGCAGTCCTGGCACCGGGGAGGGCTCATCGGAGTGGTGTAATCGAGAGCTGGGTGCGAGCGTACCCGCCGATCTCACTACTGCGAACGGACCGAACTTGTCGGGTCTGTCTGCGGACTCTCCGCTCACTGGCGACCTCTAGGTCTGTTAGCGGGATGAGCGCGCGGAGTCCGCGCGGGTTGGCAACGCCGTACTCGCAGTCTCGGCAGATGTCGGCATCTGTGGGTCGTCGGCAGCGGTGACAAGGAGTCTTTGTTCCAGTGACAGTTTCGGTGCGGTCCATGAAATAGTCTTAACCGATTGGGCATCTATCGGTCAAGATAATTAACCGCTAAAAGCGTTACTGGTTATTAACAGTGCCTTGAGTCCATTTGCGTCCATTTGCACCTCGTACTGACCAGCTATCAAGGCCCGACTAAATAGATTAGCGCTTGACGCTATTAGTAGGATCGAGATATTAAACAGAGATGCACCCACACGAAATCGTCAGGCACTGCCGACGCAAGGCGAATCTCAGTCAAGCCGATCTCGCCAAGGTCCTGGGGAAACGACAGTCAGCTGTGTGCAACTACGAAAAGAGACCCGGACTTGAGCGATCAGTCGAGCCCTCTGTCTCCACCCTGGAGATCTGCTGTTTGTTGGCTGGGTATAGGCTAGACCTCCTCCTGGTCGACTCCAGAGGGGCAGCCACCCAGGGATGATCGCGATCGTATCACTATTGGCTGCCAAGATTGCGCGAGGTCAAGGTTGAGTCGCAAACGAGGAGGCTTTTTTGTTGTCTGGAGACAAGCGCTAGACAGCTGGCTTTTCGACCTCCCGCCGGGTCAATTCAAGGTCGCATTTCGACTCCTGGGAGAGGCGAATTGGCAGCCGTCATCGGCTTATCGAGGAGGGCAAATCGTAACGATAAATCGAGGCGAAGCGCTCGTTAGCCAGGTCAAATTAGCTGCCCGGTGCGGGGTCTCGCGCAACACAGTTCGGTCGACACTTTCTGCCCTTAAAAAAGCCGGGTGGGCCACCATCACCCCCACCAACCATCACACGTTAGTTTCCATAACAAATTACGACTATTGGCAGTCAGTCGACAGGGACCCCCACCAGGCCACGGACCAGGGTAGGGACCAGGGTAGGGACCAGCCCATGGCCAGGGAAGGGACCAGCGATAGGTACACATCAGAACCAAGGAACCAGAAAACCAAAGAACCAGGTAACCGAAAAGAGTCTGGTTCGGCGAGCTCGCCGACCGGTCAGTCGCAGTTCGAACTCGAGAATAAAACCTCTCCGAATCCGGAACCAATCCCGCCTGAGATCCCAGGTGTCGACTCGCTGTCCGCCAAGAACCGGAAGCTCCTAGCCAGGCACTTTCCGAGGGCCCGAAGCCTGTGGCTCACGCAAGACAAGCTTCGGTCCGATACCGGGGTCCGCAGCCAGCCGCTGCGAGCCACCGCCAGCAGGCTCGTTACCGTCGCCAAGATTCTCGAGGAGCATACGCCCGATGAGGTGGTTTCCGTGCTTAGGCGATATCGAGACGACGCAGCCGCCGATGGCTCGTTGCAGTATTTCAACGGCGTGACCAACTGGCGCCGCGAGAACTTCGCGCGCGCGCTCGGCATGGTCGGGTCCCCAGTCCGAAAACCGAACGGCAAGATCCCTGTCGGTCACTATCGACACACCGGCGACGAAACATACGGAGACGGAGAGGTCCCACTTTGACGCACACGAAAATCGAGCGGTCAATCGGCCAGATCATGGCCAGTCTCGAACGCACCGCCTCGGCTCGCGATGCCGAGCACGACAGGAGACTGGCCAGCGACCCCGAATACAAGCGCCAGCATGACCTTGAGGTCGAAATTAAGAGGCTCAAGGCTGACGGTGAAACCATCCGAGAGGAAACCCGCAAGGTGGACCTGCTGGCAAGTCTCGGCGTGCCGCGAAAAGACCTCAGCCTGATCATCGAGGGGAACCTTAAGCCTACGAAGGCGATCAAGGCCGTTAGCTCGTTCTACAGTTCGCCTAGGACCCTCTTGGTACTCTCGGGCGCCAAGGGTTGTGGGAAAACCTTAGCGGCGAGCTGGTGCGTTGTGGAGGGATGCCCGCCATCGCGCGAAGCGGTCGCCAAATATGAGGGACGGAGAGCTCTCTACGATCTGGAGCGGACGATCCCTGGCCATGGGCTCCATGAGCCCAGACCACCAGCAAAAATACCTGGGAGATTCATCGATGTCGCCAGACTATCAAGGATTTCTCGGTACAAGGACGAGGAAATTGGTCCGCTTGAGTCGGCCGCCATCCTCGTAATCGATGACCTCGGAATGGAGTTCGCCGATGCCAAGGGCTCGTTCCTCGCGACACTCGATGGCCTGATCAATTCCCGCTACGCCGAACAGCTGCGAACGGTGATCACCACCAACCTGCCTGCCCAGGAATTCAAGGCCCGATACGGAGAGCGGATTGCCGACCGGATTCGCGAGGCCGGATCCTTCGTTGGCCTTGGCGGGGAAAAAAGCCTGCGATCTGCGGCATGACCGATGCGCAACTAATCGTGCTTG
>JAGLDW010001684.1 GCA_023145395.1 Lentisphaeria bacterium
CCCAACGACAAGCATCCCGAGAGCGTGGTGATTCCCTGCACCTGGGACCCCAACCAAGTCTTCACGTTCTACGGTGGGGACACGTTCAAATGTTTCAGCTACCGCTATGCCAGACCAACATTCACGGGGATCATCCGAGCCAAAAAGTTCGGTTTCCTCTCGGGGCAACTGGAGACGCTGGCACTGGCCTATGCGCTCCACGATGATCCTGCCTACGCCCGCGCCGCGCGGGACATCCTGCTGCGCATCGCAGAGGTCTTCCCGAAATACGTAGTCCGGGCCGGCTATGGCTATGGCGAATTCTCGAACTGCGATCCGCACACGGCCAGCGAACGCATCAACAACCTTCCCAACGACGAACTGGTCTATCCTCCCAACAAACCGGATCGGCGCATTCACACGGGCTACTGGTCCGCCAGTCGCATTGGCTCATCGGGCATGGATGGCGGATGGCTGACACGCGTCACCGTCGGATACGACTTGACCTGCGAGGCGCTGGAGGGCGACACGCCGGTGTACAGCGAGGAGCAACGTCTGCATATCGAGCGCAATGTCCTGCTGGAAGGCAGCTATCTGGCTGCGTGCGACGAGAGCATCAACAACAAGTCCGTGGGGAATCGGGCCGGGGCGGCCATGGTTGGGCTGTGCGTCGGACACCCGGGCCTAGTTCGCTTTGGTCTGGACGGGTTTGTCCGCACGGTGGAGGACTGGTTCCTGCCGGACGGCGGCACCTCGGAGTCCGCCGCCTATGCAATGATGACTATGGGCGGCATTCGCCCGTTTGGTCTGGCCTTCCGCGACTATTCCGAACCCGAGGGATACAAAGGCCCCGACGGAAAGCGGCTCGAGCACTTCAACTCGTGTCGCGACACGCGCTACGGCACTTGCTGGCAAGGACTGCTGTGGACGCTTCAAGGCAATCTCCGGCATCCCCCGATCGCGGACAGCTACCAGACAACCGGAGTCAGCGCTCCGTACGCCGAACTCATCGCTCTGGCCTACCCGACCGACGAGCATGTGGCCTACCTCGGTGAAGTGGCAGGCGGGCAACCGGCGGGCCGGGCCGCGAAAGAAGCCATTTTCTACCGCAACATCGACTCTGCACAGCCCGGCGAGGGCGCATCGTTCGAACTGCCCGACATTGTCTTCCCGTACCTCTCCCAAGGATATCTCCGACTCGGCGAGGATGGGCGCTCAGGTGCGGTAGTTCTAAACGCAAGCGACTGGGGCGGACACCATCACTACGACAGCCTGGACCTGTACATGTGGAAGGACGGGCATGAACTGCTTTCGGATCTGGGGTATCTATGGGACCATCCGGACAAGAAAAAGACCTACCGCACAGGTGCGCACAACCTGGTGATGATGGACGGCGCAGAACAAACGCGCAAAGGCCGCGGCGGCAGCTTTCATCTCTACGCCGTGACGCCGAGTGTGAAAGTCATGGAGGCTTCGTCAACCGCCTATCCAGAGGCAACAGAATACCGTCGCACCTGCATTCAGGTGGATCACGCCGAGCACGGTTCCTACCTCGTTGATATCTTCCGGGCCGCAGGCGGCAAAAAACGGGAGTACGTCTTCCACGGACCGGGGAACGACTACGATGTGCAGGGACTCGAGCTGGCACCACCATCTGGACAGCAAGCGAGTGTCCGCTTCGGCATTCGATTTCACTTGGGCCACCTGGCTGAAATCCACTTGAAGGACCTCGTGTTGCAGGAAATCGATGTGGACGGCAAACTCGGAGACGACCTGGTGCAGACTCCCCTAGACACCACGCTTGGCGGAAAAAAACGAGCTGCTGGAGGATGGGGATGCTACATCGGGAACGGTACCGCAGTGGCCGCGCCGACGCCGGACGAACCGGGGACAACCCGATTCGCGGCGACGAAGGCACAAGCCAACGGAGTCGTCAACGTGGCATTCCTGGTGGGAGAGACGGATGGCTATCAGGGCACAGCCGCGTTCACAGGGCGTCCGGGCCAACGCTACCG
>JAGLDW010001685.1 GCA_023145395.1 Lentisphaeria bacterium
AATTTACCTGCCGCGAGTCCAAAAGCTTTATCGGTTCTTCGGGAATACTAGTCTTAGTCGGGATCGCTATCGCTATCGGGATCGCTATCGGAATCGATTTTTCCCTTTCCAATCTTTCCGGATCACCAGTCACGGCCCTGGCGAGAGCATCCTGGTTCAAAGCACTGCGCCAACGGAAGGCATTCGATACCGATAGCGATACCGACCCCGGTCCGTTCATCTCTTGGCCGAACGCAACTCAGACGATACACCCTATGCCGTTGATCGACAATGGTCGCGCGTCTATACTGAAAGTCCGATCCATTCCAAAGAGGAGACATCGTTTATGCATTGGTCGAAGCGTTTCATTCTGTCCACGTGTGTGGCAGGCCTGTGCGCCACCATGTGGAGTCAGGAACTGCCTGCCGTGCGAACTGCGCATTCGCCGACGATCGACGGGCATCTCGACGACGCTTGCTGGGCGGCAACACCCGTCGCCACGGATTTCTCCGTGCTTGGAAGCGGAGGCGAGGAACGCGCCTTCCGACAGACTACCGTGCGCGTTGCCTGGGACGACCGGGCACTCTACCTCGCTGCCGTCTGCCTCGAACCCCTGCCCTCGACGCTCTCCGCCAAAGCCACCAAGCGAGACGGCGCAGCGTGGATGGACGACGCGCTGGAACTATTCCTGCAACCCACCCCCGCCAACAGCCCGCTCTTCCACTTCATCGTCAACTACAAGGGCGTGCTCTTCGACCAGAAGAATGGAGAACGTTCCTTCAACGTCTCCACGACTCCGGTGACGACTGTGGGGAAGCAGGCGTGGACGCTGGAATTCGAGATCCTCTGGGTGGATTTGAAGATGGCGCCCCCGAAGACCGGAACATCCTTTGGCTTCAACGTGGGTCGCGAACACCGACCGCACGATCCCGAATGGAGCACCTGGGCACCGCTCGAGAAGGGAACGAAAAGGTTCTCCCTTCCGAAATTCCTCGGAAGTCTGAAGTTTGCGGAGTCCGCAAAGGGTGGGCGCGTATCCCGCCTGGCCGTGCCCGACGCACTCGTGCGCAATGCCGGCTTTGCACAGCACGATGCGGAAGGAAAGCCCGTCAACTGGCGGCTTTCCGGCCACTCGCGCTTGGTGGAGATCGCGCCCGGCAGCGCCCAGTTCGCGCTGCGGAACGACAAAGACTACGGGCTGGGTGGCCAGAAGCTCAATCTGACCGCCGACAAGGGCGAGGTCTACACGATCTTCGCCGTGATTCGCGGCGGAGGGGGCGCGCAAGCGGGCGTCGCCGCCGTGCAGACCATGACCGATGGAAGACCCGATGATCTCTATCCCTTCTGGAACCTATCCGTCACCGAAGACTTTCGCCTCTACACGGGACGCGTCTTCACGGATGAGGGCGTGGAGAAGATCGATCGAATCATCCCCTATCGGTCAAACAAACGCGGCTGGGTCGAGTTCGCCTATTTGCAGATGGTGCCCGGTGTGCGGGGGGTGTCGGGGATCGACGATCTCTCGCACTGCACGCGCCCTGATGAGCGGGGCCTCGGCGTCCCCGCACCCACGCCTGCCCTGCCCTGCTTCAAACCTCTACCCGGAGGTCCGCTCAAGGCACTGGTCTTCATCGGCCAGTACCAGCGTGACGTCGCGGAGTTGGCCCAACGCCTCGACCTGGACTACGACCTGGTGTATTGCCCGTCGTACCGCGGATCGAGAAAGGTCGAGAGTGCGATCGCCGAAGACTCGGGCCGCATGATGCGGGCGCTGGCAACCCACCGCTACGATCTTGTCATCCTTGCAGGACGCCCCAGCGAACAAAGCACAATCAGCAGCATCGCCGAAACAGTGCGCCAGGGCACGGGATTGCTCGTCGTCGAGCCCCTGGCTGCGAACTCTCCTGCAAAACCCGAAATCTACGCTCAACTTTCCTCCTTGTTTCCGGCGGCCGACGGCAAGACGCTTCCTGCGGAGATCGCAGGTGCGCTGTCCGCCGACGCGCTTCGCGCCAGCTCCAAAAACTGGCAACCGGTCAAATCACTGACCTGCGCGTCGCTCGACAAGGGGCGCGTGGTCCGTCTGACCTGGACCGCGAAAGTACCAGGACTGATCCCCTTCCGAACCGGCACGGGCGAGTACTGGGAGTACCGCTGGGCACTAGTGGCCAAAGCCACGCTGTGGGCTGCGGACAAACTTCCGCAAGGACAAATCAAGGCGCTTTCCCCAACCACCGCCACCATTGCGAACCCCGCAGATGAATCCCTGCGAT
>JAGLDW010001686.1 GCA_023145395.1 Lentisphaeria bacterium
GCGTCGAAGTAGGCTTGGATGTTTTCCACGGGTGTGCCGTCGCGGAAGCTGTCCGAGGAGCCGAGGATGAAGCCGGTTGGCCCGGCGATGTCGATGGCTTCCTTGACGGTCTGGTCGATGAGTTCGGGGGTGCCGCGCTGGAGCACATAGATCAGATCCACGTAGCCCATCAGGCAGACGCGGTCGCCGATGGTGTCTTTGAGTTTGGCCAGATCCGTGTCTCCCACGGGGGGGGGAGTGAGGGTCTGCAGCACGTCGATGCCCGTGTCGGCCAGCAGTTCCGCGATGGGCATGAAGGCGCCGTCGTCGTAGAAGTTCACCGTGCCTCCGGCAGCATGGATGCGCTCGCACATGGCGGTCAGTTGCGGCGCGAAGGCCTCGCGCCAGATGGTGGGGGACCAACCCGAGGACATGCTGTTGTAGTACCAGTTTGCGAAGAAGTGCACCACGCCGCCCTGGATCGCATGCTCGATCTCAGCCATCATTTCCTCATGGAACATGGCCAGCAGAGCATCGAAGAACGCACGGTCCTCGTAGTAGGCGATCATCAGGTTTTCCATGGACAGGACGTCGCCCGCCCGGTGGCAGAGTGGAGACATGATGTTCAAGGCGATCAGCCCACGCTCGCCAAAGAGGCGCTCCGTTGCGAAATAGAGCTCTAGGGAGACGGTGTCCTGCTTGGGCATGAGATAGCGCAATGCCTCGAGATCACCGGGCTCCTTGACCAGGAACTCGGTGCGGAAGGGGTTGGGGCTCATGCCGAAGGAACGATCGCCCGCCGGGGGAATCTTGGTGACATCGGTGAGAGTGCCCGCCGGGGTCTTGAAGACGCGGCGCACCACGTGCAGATCCCCATCGAATCCCTCGTCGATGGCTGAAATCTCAACCTTTGGCAAGTTGAAGTTCACGCTCGGTGTCAAACCAACGGGATGGGAGAACACACTGATATTTGCATGCGGATCAAAGCCGAACTCGTCGGCCATGCGCAGTTTTGTCGGGAGACCCGAGTCCCCGTAGTACTCACGCATCCATGCTGCGACCCGCGGGCTGCACGGGATGCGATCGACTGGCTGGTGGTTGTAGGCGGCGAGCAGACGTTGGCGGGAGGTCATTT
>JAGLDW010001687.1 GCA_023145395.1 Lentisphaeria bacterium
CGCACCTACTTGCCTTGTGCAGTCCACAATGCGCTCGTTCAAGTTGCGCGGCGTTAGCCTCAAGCGCGTGAGCTCTGGTGCCCTGCGAACACCGCAAAGCAGCGCTCAGAATTCCCGCCTGCCACCACTAGCTTGTGCTCACAAGCCCGATGATGACGAGAATGATGACGGCGGTCCAGACAATGACCATCAGACCACCACACCCGATCCCAATGCCGGCGTGAACACTTCCCTTGATCTGCGGATGCGCCTTGCGATCCTTCAGCCCCATGATCCCCAGGATCACTGCGGCGACACCCATAAACAGCCCAATGAGAGGCAGAATGGAGAAAATGCCCAGATAGTACGCGATCAGAGCCTTGGGATTCTTGTATGGAATAATGCCGCCTGTTTCGTCGCCCGTGACAGGCTGTTGCGTCTCGTCATTCATGATTCCATTTCCTCCTCTTGCATTGAGCACCCCCTATTCAAACTCGGCGATGGAGAGCCCCCCGTCGAGCACCGTCAGGGCATGTTCGACTGCCGCTTCGGGCCGGGACACCACAGTCGTTGGGCGCCGGAGATCACCCAGGCGGTCGTATTGATAGACTCGCATCGATGTGACACCCTCCGGCCAGCGGAGCTGGCATGGTTTGGTGGTGATGACCCGTTGTCTGCCCGTGATCGTGCCCGCCTCGATGCGCCGTATCGCCAGCGGATAGAGCTTGCAGACAAAATTGTCCGCACCCTCCAACAGAAGATTGACCGCGCCTGGAGAATACACGCAACCATTCGACAGGCACTGCCTGACCGCGTCGAACACGCCCTTGCGCGTCTGCTTGTCGCCAAAGTTCCCCAAGACCAGGGGAACGGTCGACAGATGCGCTCCCGCCCAGGTGCCATAGCCGTTGCCGCCTTCCACAAAGCGGGCGATGGGCAGACCAGTCACACTGCGCAAGGCGGCCGTTCCATTGCCGAGAAACACCTTTTCTCGATCACGAACCTGGCGCACGATCTCGAGTTGGGCGACCTCCGTGGTGGCGGCGTTGTCGGACTTCAGACGGACCACGTTGCCTTGTTCATCGAGGTCGGCGGAGTAGCCATCCCAGCGACCGTAGTCATAGCGACTGTAGCGCCGGCGCTTCCCAGCCCAACTGAACTCGTCGAAGTAGATGCCATCGCCATCGCACTCGTCGAGAAAACGTCTGACGTCGCGCAGCAGCGCGTGCAGGTACGCCGAGCCAGGCGTGGGCACGTAGTAGAGCACTCCCCAGCCCTTGGTGACCATGTCACCCAGATGGGCCCGGCTGTAGTGCGAACTCTCGAATGGCGTCGATTCCGTAGTGAGGATGGCATCTTCAGCATAGGGCCAGCGGTGGGCCAACGGCTTGTACGCCACCTCCATGGCGGGGTGCGACAGCTGGATGACCTGGGTGCCGGGACACGCTCTCTTGATCCGCGCGACATCGGTCCGGCATTGCGTCCAGTAGGCATCTCGATGGGCAAACGTCAGATAGGCGTCGAGGTCGAGATCCGGGGTGCCTCCCGGGCAGCGAGGGGCATTCTCGGGAAGCTTTGGATACCGTTGACCGCGCACGATGCGCCGGTCGAAGCCAAGCCTGACCCAGGGACCAAGCGCCAGCGTGATCGGACCAAGATGCCCGATGGACTTGCGGATCCGCTCCTCGGCCGTGGCACCCTCCTTATGTCGCGCATAGCTCCAGAAGATGGGCCGCTCCACGCTGTACCCGTTGACGCCCCAGCGGGAGCGAACCCCGTTGATGAAGTCCCAGTACGTCCGCTCCGGCGCCAATGGCACAATGGACCAGGTGAGATCGATGGTCGAACCGGGGGCGAGCGCCAGGCATTCCGTGGAGATCTCGCCGACGCCACCGTCGCTGCGCAGCGACATGAGCAGACGCAGCCAGTCTCCCTCGGCAATGACACCGAAACTGCCTCCGTCCGGGCGCGGGGAAACCAGGAAGAGAGTGGGGTTCTGGGGGCTGCCGGCCAGGGAAAGCACATCGGTGTCGCCACCAAGTCTGAAATTGGCGGGTCCGCCATCGAGGAAAAGACGGTGCCGAAACGGCACGCCACGAGTCTGGCCGGAGGTGTTGCGCCACGTTTCCCGCCACGTCGCGAGCGCCTCGCGTATCTCCACCCGGCGGACCAGTTCCACACCCGGCCAGGTCGCGGTCATCTCGAATCCGTTGGCGCCATATGGCCGCATCGACACCTTCACTGGGTTGTCCGCGGACGCGCCGTCCTCAGCCGTCAGCGCCGATGGGGTGTCCGCGGGCATGCCCAGGGCGGTCTCGACCCGGAGTCGGTCACCAGTTCCCAATTGAATGGCGAAGCCCCCGAGTGTGCTCTGCTGCAACACCAAAGACGCATTCCTGACCGCAGCGCCGATGCCCCCGCGCTTGGGGACCTTGTTCGGAGGCGGAGGCAGTTGGGCTCTATCCAGATATCCCACCTCGAGATTCTGCACGATGAGATCGTAGCGCTTGCTGAGCGCGGACCTGCCTCGCGTGTTGCGCACCGTCAGCGTGTTGCCATCGACCCCTCTGGCAACATCGCTGATATCCAGCATGAATGTGGCGCCTAGCCCGTCCTTGGTCATGGCGTCCCCGGAGTCCACAGTCGGCGCGAACATGGTCATGATGGATGGTCCGCTGAACACTTGAAACGCACCCGCGAATCGCTTGCAGAACTCGAAGGATGCCGGTCTGCCGATGAGTCGCTCCGTGTGCCCGGAAGTCATGCGCCCCAGATCGCCGTCGTTGATCTTCAGCCCGGCATTGAAGTTGCAGCCACCCTCGGTTTCGGTGAAACTGACCATGCGCAGACGCAGGATGATCACCTGCCCGGGCTTGGCCGGAAGCGAGGGAAGGAGAATGTCGGCCGACTCCTGAAAACCCAGAGCCAGATCCTCAAAATGGGTTGCGCTCTCCAGAGGTCGTTGCGTGATGGGCGTCTGGGACCGAGCACTGCCGGCCAGACCCAGAAACGTGACTAGAAAAACAAGGTGTGTACGTCTCAAGGTCATCATCTCCAACCTAGCGTGGGCGTTGCGGAACTGCCTTGCATTTCAGGCCAGCGATGGAGATCCATTCCACCCCTGACATGAATCATGACTCACACTAACGCCCAAGTTGACACATGGCCACCAGAGTTCAGCGGAACTGCATAGTTTGCGGAGTTCGCAAAAGCACGGACACTGGGACAACGGCCCTCGGTTCGCGGAATCCGAACCGGGGATGAGGATGATGCAGAGGACGCGCCTGGTGAAGCTGCGAGTGCTGGCGGAACGCTCTTCTGGGATCTCGCTGGAGCTGCGGGCGGTGGGAAGGACGGCGAGGAATTCGCGGGCGCAGTGGGGACAGAGGTAGCGCTCCGGGGTGGCTCCGGGATCGGCGAGGATGTGCTCGGTGCAGTGCAGACAATGCCCGCCGTCATCACCGCGATCGCCATGATTCTCCGGAAGGGCTAGGTGGTCGTGGTCGTGGTCGTGACGGGAAAGTCGAGGTTCAACACAG
>JAGLDW010001688.1 GCA_023145395.1 Lentisphaeria bacterium
CGGTACCACTCCTTGAACGTCTGTGCGGCGCTGTCTTGATCAGGGGATTTCCAGAAGTCACGCCAGAGTTCCTTAACGGCCCAGGCCTTAGCCGTCTTGAGTTTGGTGTTGGAGGCGAGTTTGCGGAACCTTCGGATCCACTTGGAAGGAATGTTCTCCTCGCCGTAGAGCCAAAGCATGCGGCTGCCTTTCAAGGTGTCGTCGTCTCGATACTGCAGCGCAGCATGTTCGGCCCGGCGCACCGTGTCGACGGCTTTGTTCATGTACGTGGCCAGGTGATAGGAGTCGTGGACGATCTTGTCCACCGCCAGTGGTACGCGCTTCACGGTGGAGTTGTAGTACGCCTGCCACATGTCCATCGAAATGGCCTCCACCTCCTCGCGCCGCTCTTTGCTCATCCCAAGCCAGAACCCGTCCAAGCTTTCCTCTGTGCGGTCATCGCCCATGTAGTGCACCCGCGCACGGCCCCCATCCAGCACGCTCACCACCGTCACATACGTCTGCCCGCGGCCGACCGCCTTCTCGTCCACGCACACACGGCGCACGGGTTCGTCCTGACGCCGAGCCAGACCCCGCGTGACGGCCCGCTGCTTGATCCCGTCCGCCTCGTCCCACGAAATCCGCAGCAGTTCGCTCGCCTTCGACGTCGGACAAGCCAGCATAACGTCTATGGCGAATCGCTCGAAGAGCGTCGTGAACCGTCCTCGCGGCTACGCCCACGGCACCTTCACCGTTTGTGTTCCGTCCGTCGGACAGTTCACCCTCGGCACGTCAGCCACGACGAACGTCTTGAACTGGCACGAGTCCAGATGCCGCCAGCGCCGACGCTTCGTGCCGTGCATGTGCATCGCACCCCCACACTCGGGACAGCCCCACAGCTCTCCTTCCTTCAAAGCCATCTCAATCTCAATCGTCCGGGCGGCCGCATCCAAGCGCACCGCTGCCACATGCCACGGACTCGTGCTTCCGAGAATCTGCTGGTAGAGCTGTGTGTCTTTCATGCACCACAGTCTACATCACCCAATGGCTTTCCCCACGCTAAAGCCGGAAGCGCCCTTTTGCTAAACGACTATGTGTCAAAGCGTAGCTGGAACGTAGTTCGTTGTCATCATACCTACGAGCATAGGTACTGGCAGTGTCCCTCAAACTGTTGGTGTCAGCCGAGAATCCCACGCACCCAGGGGGTTCCCATCGTATTTC
>JAGLDW010001689.1 GCA_023145395.1 Lentisphaeria bacterium
GGACAGTCGCTACAGGTACAGGGCGGACAACACGAACCACACATGGACATTCGCGTCTGTCTAGCCCAATGCCATGAAGTTTCTATCCGTATGCGCCTTTGGTAGGTGCGCCGGGCCCCGGTGCACCAGCGTGAACTAAAAGCACAAGGCATGGTGCACTGGGGCCCAGCGCACCTACTCGGACTGCGCACTATCAGGCACAAGCGCGTGAGCTCTGGCGGACAACGTGTTGCACACTCAAATCTGCCTCAAAACGAAAATCAAAATGTGAGTTCATGTGTGCATTCATGGAGTCTCAAGCCCGGAATTTGCGGCAAAGCGGAATCCGTAAAGCTGTACAGGGCGAATCCGCCGCCAGCCGGATCCTGAAAGAAGTGCGCAATATCGCAGACATCAGGATTTGCGAAGGCATTTTCCAGCCGCCAATGGATGCCGTCTGCGCTGACCAAGGTTCCCAGGCCACGCTTGGATCCAGGCATGAGCGGGTGTTCGCCAGCCCCCTCGCAGGGCGTGATTCGGCTCTTGAAACCACACTTGTAGCGTCTTGCGG
The DNA here is from genome assembly GCA_023145395.1 of Lentisphaeria bacterium. GTDB lineage: Bacteria > Verrucomicrobiota > Lentisphaeria > Oligosphaerales > Lenti-02 > JAGLDW01. Next base: position 551 of record JAGLDW010001689.1, read on the forward strand.
GATCAGGATCGAGAGGATCGATCACCACGCCGAACGGCTCTACGTAGGTCGTGCCACGACCGTCGTATACGATATTCGTCGGTTTGCCGTCAATTGGCACAATGTCGAGTTCGGGCTTGTGCCAGTTCATGCCGTCGGCGCTCGTGGCGTAGCAGAAAAACTTGTAGTGCTTTCCCGCGGCGTACCACATCTTGAACAGAGATTTGTCGGGATCGTACAAAGCGCGACCGAACAGAAGCGCGGTGCCCCCCTCCCATGGGCGATCTGGCGCCAGGACCGGAGCCGGTCGCTTGCTGGCGACGTTCACGCGACGAGTGATGTTCTCGGTCCCGGCAACGAGGTCATCAAAGAGGAAGAGATGCTCTGGAGTAGCACTGGTATTCATGTCAGAGAGCTGGCTCCTTCTTGGGGTCGGCATTAGCGGGGACGTCTACTCCTTGAGTGCCAGCCAGCCTGCGTTCCACACCTTCCAGTTGGCGCCCTCCGCGCCGACCCACACCGCCCATTTGTCATTGGCCGAGACATTTTTCCCCTGTGTTCGAGTCTTGTGCACGCCAATGTTGAAGCAACAGCCTTTTTCCTCCTTCGGATCGAGACATATGGCGGCGAGCGGAATCCTCCACTCGGCGCTCCAGCTCCCGGGCTCTGAGGTGGC
>JAGLDW010000169.1 GCA_023145395.1 Lentisphaeria bacterium
CCGCCAGCCTGTTTGCACAATCGAGAGCGCCGCCAAGACGGAAATCATCACCGATGCCATTTTCCGCTCGATCGAGAGCGGCAAGGAAGAATCTGTCGTCTGGGAGGGCTGAACGCGTATGAAAATCCTACTCATCGGCGGAACGGGTTGCATCAGCGGGGAGATTGCCGCGCTGGCGGCGCGGAAGAGCGATATCGAGCTGTACATGCTCAATCGCGGCAACCGTCCAAAGTTCACCCCGCCCGGCGCGCATTGCCTGAAGGCGGACATCACCCGGCCGGACGAAGTCCGCGACGCGATCGAGGGAATCAACTTCGATGTGGTGGCGGATTTTCTCTCCTATGGGGTGGGACAACTCGACAACGCTCTGGACATTTTCCGGGAGCGTTGCGCCCAGTTCATCTTCATCTCCTCGGTCGCAGTGTATCGGACAAAGTCGCCTGCCGAGATCATCACCGAGGACGGGACGATGGCGGGAAACACGCTCTGGTCCTACGGACGGAACAAAATTCTATGCGAGCGACGGCTGCAGCAGGAACGAGAGTCCAACGGGCTGGACTACACAATCGTCCGCCCCGCATTCACCTACAACGATCTGCGCATCCTTCATCCAGTGGGACCGGGGCACCAAACGCATTCCTGGACGATTGCCGACCGCATGCTGAAAGGCAAGCCATTGCTGATGCACGACGACGGGATGGCGCTCTGCACCGTCACCCACGCCTCGGATTTCGCCAAGGCATTTGTCGGGCTCTGCGGCAATGCGGGTGCCTTCGGGGAAGCCTTCCACATCACCTCGGACGAACACTTCACCTGGAACCGGGTGGCGGAGTTGGTTGGGGACGCTCTTGGGGTCAAACCAAATCTATGCCATGTTCCAGCACACGACCTGGGGTTCGAGTTAGGAGGAGACTTCGGGGAAAAGCTCATTACCTTCTCCCAGAATGCCGTGGTGGACAGTCACAAGGTCAAGACTCTGGTTCCCGAGTTCGTCTGCACAACCCCCTTCACCCGGGGGATCCGCCGCACCATTCAGTTCTATCGTGACAACCCCGAGTACCAGATCGTCCACGCGGAGTTCGACCAGGCCATGGACAGGATCGCGGAGAAATACGGCCATGACAAAACTGTTTGACTCGGTCCGCACGCAACTAGAGGGCCAGTATCGGGACGCCCGGTTTGATCCGGAGTCCGGGCTTTCCAAAGAGGAGCTTGTCGCAGAGCTAGAGAAGCATCGCGCGGCGACCCCCGACGAGCCGCGGATTCTGACCAAAGCCTGGCTTCTGCACCTTCTTTGCTGCAAGGGACGGATTGCTCCCGAGCCCGGCGATCCCTTCGTGGGCAAGCTCGAAGACCACGGCCTGCT
>JAGLDW010001690.1 GCA_023145395.1 Lentisphaeria bacterium
CTTCGGCGGCAGCGAAGGCGGCATTAAGCACGACGGTCTTGATCTGGCCACCGGTTAGGTCGTAGTGTTCTGCAAGCTCCGTCATGTCGAGCTCGGTGGCGACGGGGAGGGAATCTGGCGCCAGCATGCTCTGCCAGATCCGGCTGCGCTGCTCCACATCGGGTCGCGGGAAGTGGATGCGGTAGGCGATGCGCCGCTCAAACGCCGAGTCGAGGGACACGCTTCGGTTTGTCGCCAGGATCAGGGTTCCGTCAAAGCGCTCCATCTCGCGCAGCAACACGCAGACCATGCGGTTGATGTGGGATGTCATTGGAGCATCGGAATCGGACCTGCACGTGAAGAAGGCGTCGGCTTCGTCGAAGAAAAGAATCGTTTCCGAGTCGGCTTCGTCGAAGATGCGCTGGAGATTCTTCTCCGATTCTCCGATGTATCGGTTCTCGACTTGGGCGAGGTTAACTGTGACGAGTCGGTAGGAGAGTTCTCCCGCCAAGGCTCGAGCGCAGTGCGTCTTCCCCGTTCCGCTGGGCCCCTCGAACAAAGCCGTCAGGCCTTGTCCGTAGTCGAAGAGCTTCCCGAGCCCCCATTTTTCCAGCACGACGGAGCGATGGGTGATGGCTCGGGTCAGATCCGCAATCTGGCTGGCCGTGCCTGGAGGCAGAATGACGTCATCAAGGGTGTGATGGGGGATCTCCTCCTGGAATAGATCCTCAGCCGGCGTTTCCGGGCCGTGCCCCAGAGATTTCGGGGAGCGTGCGCGTTTGCGACCGCCGCCCCGCCGTTTGCTTTCGGCATCCTTCTCTTTCCGGCGCTCCTCCCTGTGTTGCTCGCATATGTCGTCGAGCAGGCGCTGGAACTCGGGCAACTTCGTGTCCGCCGGCAAGAGAGCCTGGATAAACTCCGGATCCGAGGCCTCGGCGTTCAGGAGACCCTCAAACGCCGGCCTGGCGAGGGTGGGGCAGGTGACTGCTGTCTGTGGCGGATAGAGCTTGCTTGTCCCAATGGACGGGGAAGGGAGAGTGAGCGCGAACAACTCCTTCCAGGGCCATTCGGGGTACTTGCCAGAACATTGCAGCTCGTGCAGCAGACACTCGAGCAAGGTCTCCTGCGAAAGCTCACGGTCCCCAGTTCGGAGAGCTTTCCGATATCCCTGCGCCAATGCGGCAAGAAAGGGGGGAGACAGTGATGTCGCTTGAAGCGGAGGGATGCTCAAAGCTCCCTGAAGCAGCAGCCGAATCCAGTGAAGATCGACCTGGAAGACGAGACGATCAGGTTCTAGTCGGCACGATCGGATCTTCCTGATTCTATGGAGTTGGGACGCTTTCTGATTTGGTCCGGTGGCTTCTTCGCGGCAGTGTCGGCCAAACACGGCTAGGCAGTGGTCGAAGAGAATGTCCACGGCCAGATGGCTGGCCTGTTCCATGGGCCAATCGCACGGCAGAGTCCCCAAGCCCAATGCGGCCACGTCTGCCAGGACGGGTTCCTCTCGGGCCAGGGGTTCGAGGCTTAACCAGCAATCGAGTGTGCCATTTGCTGCACTTGCGCCGCCATCGCACTTCTCCCAGACTGCGGGGTTGGCGAGTGCGTGCAGAAGTCGATGTCCCAGCAAACTGTCCATGTCCATGCCTTTCTTCTCGTGCCGTGTGGCCTGAAGCCATCGGGAGAACTCGTACCGACATGGGACTTATGCGTGGTATAGGGGGGCGCGGTGACAGATCCCCCCGTTTTTTCCGACTCTGATCCTTGGAAGTGCGCTCTGGATGGTCGGGACCATCTCTTCCCGACACTCGATGCCGACATAGTCGCGTTTGAGCCCGGCGGCTTCGACGAGGGTGGTGCCTGTGCCAGCGAACGGGTCAAGTACACGGTCGCCCGGTTGGGAGTAGATGGAGATGAGTCGATGGGGAATTTCGGCGCGGAAGCGCGGGGTGTCATCCCCTGGCATGCGTTTTGCCACGGGAATGTCGTCCCAGACTGTTGTGAGCCAACGCCGGTTGACCTCCGGGTCGATTCTGTCGAAGGGTTCAGGGCCGGGCTTGCGGAAGACCAGGATAGCGTCATGCAGAGAGAAGAGCGCATCGGAAGGTCTGCGGTGCCGGTTGTGGGCTGCGGAGCGCGAATGGCTCGGGAAGTTGCGGGTGACGAGGATCTGCTCGTGGTACTCGAAGCCCGAGGAGAGGAACTCCCGTGTTGCGGTGTGCGCTAGCGGCAACCGCTTGGTCTTGGCATCGGGATCGGTGATGTCGGCGATGTGGATACAACAGAATCGGCCTTCCGCCAGGACGACCAACAACTGTCTGGCCAGAACACCAAGGAAATCCCCGTACCCCGCGAAGTCCGCAAACAAAGGCGCAGGAGCAATGTGCCGAGCATTGTACCACGGCGGCGAGGTCACCACCAAGTCGATGCTCTCCTGGTCCATACAGGGGAGAACTTGGAGTGCATCACCAACAAGCAGGCGATGTTGGCGGTCTGATGGGGGTTCCCGAAATGTCCTGTCAGCGGAGGAGTATGTGGGAGAACTGGGAGGAACCCCGGCGTATCGCCGCACCAGAGTCAGCGCTTCCTGCAGACTTGTGTCACCTTTGGCGTAATCACAGATGATCGAGGCGACGACAGGCTCCCGTTCCTCGGTTCGCCAGTCCTGATAGTCTTGGAGTATGGGGACAAAGTGGTTCCGAATCATGCGGACGGCACGGCGTGTGCGGTCCACAGACCAGTGTTCCCGCAGAATGAACCCAGCTAGGTACTGCCACAGTTCCTGGACTGGGACACGGGCGATCTCCGCAAGGTGTGATGCCTTTCCTTCAAGCTGTTCCGGGGCAAAGTCTGGCGCGTTCTTTGCGACCCGTTGCAGATTCTGAAAGACAAGTGCTGCTTCCCGGCACCGTCGCACCTTGCTCTCACCCACGCCCATCTTCTTCGCGCAGTTCCGCGCTCCGCCCTGGACTCCACGCCCTGTATGTCGGCGATCGAGAATGTCGGGAAACTCGTCAATAAGGAAAAGTCCCAGCTCCAGATCGCTCAACCCCGCCTGTAGGTTGCTGAGAACCCGGAAGCGATTGGCCTCGTCGTCCTTGAGATCCTCGCGGATCCAAGCCGGGACTTCCCGAATGTTCGCTCCGTTTTCGTTGGCGTCATGAACGGCCTGCATCCGGTGATGCCCCGCCAGGAGTTCATAGCCCCCGGCGCCGCGTGGGCGAACGACGATGGCATGCCAAAGGGGCAGTTCTCCGTCTCGCTCCAACTGTACCCGTATTCCCTCGATCACCTCGTTCCTTCTGTACAGGCGGGGGTCGGATTCGCTCCTGTGGACTTTGTCCACAGCAATCCGAATCGGTTTTTTTGCGGAGCTCTGGGTTGCCACGTTCTGCCTCTTTTGTGTAACGGAACAGCTCAAGATATACCGAAAATGCGCGATGTCGCGCAATATGCATGAAGAACAGCAAGTCACTCCCGTCATGATGTACTTCAACGCAAACAGATCGTCCGAAGAAGTCATCTCGCCACTCTGGTTTGTACGAGCCATGAGAGAAAGAGGGAACGCAACGGCTCCGAAAGAACCGAAAGGAGGAATCGTTTTCGGAGCGTCTGCTGAAAATCCACCCATAGAGAGAGATACGCAACCAAGTCATCGCAAAGGAGAATCCCATGAGTCGCACAATCACCAGCACCAGCAGCAACACCGTCGTATCGCCATCCCTCTTTGGAGAACAGGAGTTGGTTTGTATGGCCAAGGAAATCGTCAAAACGGCGAAACGGAAAGACCTGTCCGAAACTCTGATCGAACTCGCAACACAGAGACTGCCGGATTGGCGGGAAGAATTTGATGCGGGCCGGAAAGGGTTTGAACAATTCGTTCGCATGCGTCTTTCGGATCTTCTGATTCTTCATCTGCTTGAGGTGGAAGACAGGGAGAGTACTGCGGTCGTCGCTTATCTGCTGCATGCAGAGGACATTCGGCGGATGGCCTCGACATTGGTCAAACAGCACAAGCTGACATGGATGGACGCAGAGGATTTCGATCATAGCGGACGGATGGTTGTAGCGGAGTTGATGAAAAAATTCTCTCCGTTAATTAATGACTCTTTCCATGGCTTTGCCTTTGGCAGGATTGGGCTTCCGTCTTTTGTCTTTAGGGGACTGCAGCAGGCTCTCTACGGCTTTCTGCATGTCACTGAGGATCAGTACCGGAAGGCAAAGCAGCTCCGCAAAGCCTTGGACGCATTCCGACTTTTGCATGGTAGAGATCCGCTGGAGAGGGAGGTAGCAGATGCCCTTGGGATCGTCCGTTTGACGACGGTTCGGAGGCATTGGCAGCTGAAGGAGATCTGCTTCGACGGATTGACGCAACCGATGGCGGAGCGTCAGTACAACGACGGCGGTGTGGTCGATGCTGAGGGGATGGGAATGTTTGGCGAAGCGGAGGCCTATTGGGCAGAGGGGAGAAAGACTGCCCTGCACTCGGATGTTCGCCGTGCCCTCCGTCGGCTTGTCGTTGTCAATTCCTCCCAAGCAGTAGCCCTTGCCCATGCCTGTGGCTTCTCTTTGACGGATATGGCAAAAACTCTCTTGGTGAGCATGAGCGATGCCGCTCGCCGACAAAATGTGTGTCGTGGAAAAGCTACACTTCGCACCCTCTTCATGGAAACAGCCGCCGCATAGGCGGTTCGACAGACGGAGAATTGACAGTTCTGCACACTTTTTTGTCCGTTTCTTGTCACACGCAGATTCTATACACCCAATATGGAAATAGATCCCAGGTCAACAAAGGAGACACGGAACATGATGAACAGCGCCATTCTTCTCAACGACACCAAAATGGGCGAGTTTGCCCAGGCCGTAGCGGATGAGCTGCCGGTCTTCAAGCTCTACTCGACGCCAGAGGCATTCGCCAAGCGTTGGCTAGGCGGTTGCTTCCCCGACGGCTGCGCAGAACTCGGCATCTACGTCGTCCTGATCCATCGTCGCAAGATTCGCCTGTTTCATGCCGGCGAAACCGACGAAGGAACGGTCGGATGGATTCGGGAAATCACCGACCCGCTCGAAATGGGGGGGAACGTCATTGGACATATCGACAGTCTCGATGCTCGGACGGTTGCCAAGACGGTCATGGACCACTTCCTGGCCGATCCTGATGCCGGTACCGAACTGGCGCCTGGCGAATGTCTGAGGTTTTCTGAATAGGGATTGTCTCTTAGGAATGGAATCTGCTGTAGAGAGCTATTCAGACAATAAAGGAGAAGCAAGATGTCTACGTACAGAATCACGTTTTCTTGGAACAATGGTCGCTATGAGGAGTTCCTGAGTTGCGGCAGCGCCCAGGCTGCCCGCAAGATAGTGGCAGCCCGCTATCCCGGTGCGACCGGGATAGCCGTCTGGACGCAATAGCAGTACTTTGGGGGCAGACAATGCCAAAGAAAACGAAAGGGATATTACACACATGCTGAAGAGAATGCCACGGGCCATGCAATGGGCACTTTTTCCCCTCATAGCCGTTGTCGTACTGAGCGGATGCCGGGACAAGGCGAGAGTGTGCGAGCGACTTCGCACCGTTGCGGGGATGGAACCGGATGCCGTCCGAAAGTGCCTGACGGATCTCCAGGACACTGTCCGGCACCGGGATGCTGAGCGTTTCGCCCGGTATGTCGATCTACCCCAGACCGTTCTGATCCAGGGACAACGCACAATTGTGGAGACCGAGGAGCAATTCGCTCAGAACTTTGCCGAGATCATCAACGAGCGTGTGCGCCGGGTGGTCATGGCGCAGCGCTTTGACGATCTGTTCGTCAACTGGCGCGGTTGCATGCTGGGATCGGGGGAAATCTGGCTTGGTCAGGGGGGACGGATCCAGCGAATCAACAATGCTCCGGAGAATGTGCGATGGGCTGAACTGCCCCTGCGATATCTGGAGCCGTGCGGCAGGGAAATCATCGCACCCCTCTGCCACCGGGACGCGCAGAAGGCTGTGGCGCAAATTCGGTTGGTGGTTGCGGAAGCCGAAGTGCAGTTGCTCCCCGATGCCGCGACTGGGGGGGGCGTAGTCGTCTACAAAGCCGATGTCAACAATGACGGACTCCCTGAAGTTGTCGTTACAGCTCACGGCCAGGGGAGCGGAGGCTACAGCTCGGTTGAAGGCGTATTCCAGCTTGCGCCCCAGGGAGTCACACGGCTGCCTTTCCAGGATGTTGTCATCCGGTCGCTGTTTCCGAAGGGGGACATGAGCCGATTTCACATGTCCCTTGCGGAGCCTTTCCTGATCCGCAAGGACGACACGGTCTACATGGGCTTTGCGGACGGTGTGAAGCCAACCTACTACCGCTGGAAGCCGGGTGGTCGCTTCCAACCACTAAAGGCTGGCGAACTGCGTTTGGAGGGCCGTTAGTGAATAGCTCAATGGATAATTCAGGAGTGGATGATTCGCCGCGGACGGGCGATCATTACCAGCCCGGCCGGAACGGCTTGGCGTTTCGTGACGGGAAGCTCTATAGCTTCTCTCCAGAGCGTGTCGTTGTTCTA
>JAGLDW010001691.1 GCA_023145395.1 Lentisphaeria bacterium
TCAGGACGCTGACGTTTGTTGAGCAAGGCCAGATTCCCAACGAACCCGCCTGGTACGTCCAGCCAGACGGCACCCTAGACATGCCCAAGCTCATGGAAGCGTGGCAAGATTTCTGGAGAGAGGACGGCCACCTCGGAGCCGAAGGCTTCGGCTACCGTGAATCCGGCCCGCATCTCATGCTCATGGCGTTCCTGCAGCGTATCATCAACGGCGGAGGACACATCGAGCGAGAGTACGCACTAGGCCGAGGAGCCCTAGACCTGCTCGTGGAGTTCGGAGGCGCGCGGCACGCCATCGAGCTAAAAATAAGGCGCCATGAGCGCTCGGAAGCCAGAGGACTCGTCCAACTGGGGCGCTACCTTGACCACCTGGGTCTCGCAGAAGGCTGGCTCGTGATGTTCGATAGGCGCAAAACCGTGTTGTGGGATGATAGGTTGTTTATCCGCGACGAGAGCTTCGACGGCAAGACGATTCACGTCGTCGGGGCGTAACGTCGAAGGGTCCCTCATCCTTTTCTCCTTGCATTCTGTGCCACTTCCCTTGCATCCGATGCCACGACGTCTCCTTGCATTCTGTGCCACGACGCGGATATCGTTACGGCCATGGCGACAAAACGATCCTCCAGGCCCGTCCAGACAACCCCCGTCATCGCGCACCGCTAACCGCCCTGGTCACCCTCGTCGCCACCCTGGGCGTCGCGGGCTGCGGCTCCTCTGGATCGCCAGTCCCGGGTGAGCCCGACGCTTCGGTCAGCTACCCCGCCCCTTGACACCAGGAAACCGAAGTGACCCAAGACCAAGGCTGGGGCTGCGCGGTCCCGGGAGGAAATCCAGGTAAAAACAAGCCCTGGCCGCGCTGGGGCTGGCGCTGGCGGCGCTTGGGTTGGCGCGAAGGCGCAGCTAGGCTATATTCGGTCCAAGATTAGCGCCCGTCACTCTCCTACGACGACTGTCATCTGTCATCTGGCATCTGTCAGCCATCAGCAAGAACACCATGCTCCCCTACTTCAACACCTCCGGTCCCTGTATTCCAGGAAAACACTACATGCTCGGCCCCGAGCATAGACTGCGCCACGTGTTGCGCCTCGTGGACGAAGAAAAGTACTTCACCATCCACGCAGGTAGGCAGGTGGGCAAGACGACGATGTTGCAGTGGCTCGTGGACCATTTCAATGCGGGAGACCGATACACGTGCCTGTGGGTGGATCTACAGACGGCGCGGGAAATTCCAGACCCCGCCGAGGCGCTGCCTGTTATTATGGAAGCGTTCGAGCGAGGGTTGCAATGGGCTTGGCCGGATGAGCCGATGGATTTTCCTTGGGAACCTTGGATGAAGGTGCCGAGGACAGCACTATCCAACGCCCTGAGATTTCTGTCGGACACGAGTCCCCATCCGCTGATTGTCCTGTTTGACGAGGCCGACAGCCTGGTGGGCGCGACGATGGTAACGTTCTTGACGCAGCTTCGGGACGGCTACCTGATGCGAGGACGCCGTCCGTTTCCCCACACGGTAGCCCTGGTGGGCCAGAGGCAAGTGCGCGACTACGTGTTCCGAGATGAAGACCGCCGTGCGGTGGCGTGGCTCGGCAGCACGTCGCCGTTCAACATTACGGCAGAAGCGGCGACCCTGCGGATGTTCACCGAGGAAGAAACAGGAGAATTGCTGGCCCAACACAGCGATAAAACGGGACAGAAGTTCTCGAAAGAGGCAGTGCAGCACCTGTTTTACCTGAGTCAAGGCCACCCGTGGCTTATCAACGCGATAGCGGACCAAGTGGTCAATCGCGACGTGGAGGACCGGTCTGTCGAGGTAACGAAAGAGCACATCGAGTCAGCGAAAGAGACGATTATACGTGAGAGACGGTCGCACATCGACTCGCTATTGGCGCGACTGCGGGAGGAGCGGGTGCGCAGGATTATCGACCCGATGATTGCGGGTGTCCGGGTCCACGGAGACGTATTGGACGATGATTTCTCCTACGTCGTCGGACTCGGGTTGGTGACACGACCGGACGGCCGGTGGCAGGTCGCCCCGGTCTATCGAGAAATAATCATCA
>JAGLDW010001692.1 GCA_023145395.1 Lentisphaeria bacterium
GCCCGCCGACATGGCAAACAGTAGGAAAGAGCATCAATATGAAAAAGCGTGTGTGCGTCCTTTTGTTCATGGCCTTGCTTTCGGCGCCGCATGTCGCGCCAGCGGACAGTGCAGTGAAGAGAACCTACTACACCAAGGCCAAAAGGGCCGCACTGGCCCAGAACCTGGAAAAATACGACTGGGCCAGATCCGAGCGGGACAAGATTCTTGCCGAGGCGGACAAATGGCTGAACTATGACGACGCGCGGCTGCGCACGCTTGTGACACCGCCGGAGGTCCCGCGCGCAGTGGTCGCGCACCTGTCCGGGGCGCCGGTGAAAGGCGAAGAGCTGAACCGTAAGGGGCACTACTCCTGGATCATAGATTTCGACCATCCCTGGAAGGTGAAATCCCCCATCGACGGGGCGCTGTATCCCTCCAACGACTTCGCCGCGTTTCTAAAGAGCGGATGCAAGGACCGCTCATTGCTTACCGGTCCGCATGCGGACGATGGCTGGGGCTGTCAGGTGGACGGCTTTGACAAACCGTTCTGGTTCGTCGGCGTCTACGCACACTGGTCCGTGCGGCGCTTGCTGCTGCCGGCGATTGAAAACCTGAGCAAGGCCTACCTGATTACTGGCGACCCAAAATATGCCCACCCCTGCGCGGTGCTGCTCCATCAACTGGCCGAGTACTACCCGCGGTACTGGTACGCAAAACAGTCACGCTATGCGAAAGAAGTCAAGCCGGACTATTACGGACGGCTGCTCTACCACACGTGGGAGTCGCTCTACACCTGCCACATTGTGCCCCCAGCCTACGATGCGATTCGACCAGCCATCGAGAAGGATCAGGCGCTGCTGAAGTTGGCCGGGTGCGGCGCGGAGGATCTGCGCCGCTTCATCGAGGAGCGGCTGCTCGTCACCATGGCCAACGACATCATGGACGGCTCCGGTCGGATCATGGGGAACTACGGCATGCACCATGTCTCGCTCCTGCGCATCGCCGCCGTGCTGAGAGACCGCGTGGACACCCCCACGCGCGCCGACATGGTGCAGTGGGTGGTGGGCACGAACGCCGAGGCCACTAGCTACGCTCAATTCGGTCTGGAAGACGCTCTCGGCAATCTGATCTACCGGGATGGGCATCCCTTCGAAAATCCGGGCTACAACACCCATTGGTCACTCCAAATCAGCGAGATTGTGAGTGAATTGGGCGAAGACGCGCAACGATTCGTCGACATGCCCCGCTTTCGCAAGCTCTACACCTGGCCCATTCGCATGGCCATTGCGGGCAAGTATTCCCCTGCCTATGGCGACGGCGGCAATATCTGGAACGGCATCATCGGCTGGGACAAGCGCGTCATGGTTCCGGGGTACCGGTTCTACCACGATCCCAAGATGGCCAAGGCGCTGGTGACATACTACAAGAATGCCAGCGTTTCTCGCGACCTCTTCAAGAGGAGCATTGAGGAGGAGATGGAGGCGGCTTCCCGCACCATAGTGGACCCCGTCGGCACACGCAGCGAGCTGATGCCCGGTGTGGGCTTTGGTTCCCTGCAGACCAACAACAATGGCAACCGCATCGGGCTGGCGACCCTCTATGGCGACTACTGGGGCCACCGCCATTTCGACTCGCTCAATCTTGACATCTTCAGTCTCTTCTCGGATGGCTGGGGCTACTCGCTGTTGCCGGACCTGGGCTATCCCGAGACCGCCGACGCCTGGGATCCCCGGCGCTTCGGCTTCCTCTCGCACACGGTGTGTCACAACACGGTCATGGTGAACGCATCGCGCCAGGACCTGGGACGCGGTCGGCTGCATCTGTACGACCGAGGTCCTTTTGTGAAGGTGATGGAGGTCTCCGCCGAGAACGGCTACC
>JAGLDW010001693.1 GCA_023145395.1 Lentisphaeria bacterium
AGTGTAGCCGCTCTGCACGGGTCGTCTCATCTGTCGCGTGCCGCATAGCTCGATGACTCGCATTGGTTTAGTCTCAGATGTTCACGCAAACCTTCCCGCGCTAGAAGCAGTCTTGGGTGTGCTTTCCAAACGTGGTGTTGAGCGCATCGTCTGCTGTGGTGATCTCGTTGACTATGCGCCCTGGCCAATCGAGGTGATCGCCCGCCTGCGAGAGGAGGAAGTCCTCTGCGTACAGGGAAATCATGATGCTGCCGCTGCCGGAGTCTTCCCGATCGATGGCTTTGCCGAAGAGGCACGGGCGACGGTAGATTGGACCCGCGCAATCCTTTCCCAAAATGAGACGGAGTTTCTTGCTAAGCTGGAGCAGATTTGCACGGAGGAGGAATTTGTCGTTGTACACGGCAGCCTCCGCGGTCCGCTTTGGGAATACGTGCGCGATCCGTTCGTGGCCGGGGAGAGCTTCCCCCTCCTGGAGAGGCCGGTCGGTTTCTTCGGACACTCGCACATCCAGGGAGGATTCATGAGTGTTTCTGGCAAAGTGAAAGCGATTGACACACACGCGAAGCTTGAAATTCTTCCCGACTCGAAGTACCTAATAAACCCAGGGAGCGTGGGGCAGCCGCGAGATGGAGATCCCCGTGCCGCGTATGCTGTAGTCGATCTCGATCATGGCCGCGGGAGTGTAAGCTTTGAGCGGGTCTCTTACGACATCGGATCGGTAGCGCGGGCGATCGATCGCGCTGGACTGCCCCACTGGCTGGGGGAGCGGCTGGAGGTTGGCAGGTAGCATGAGAAGAGTGCCTCTTGTGGAATCAATAGTGTTGGGCAGCGGAGGATCAGTCCCCGACCAAGGGATAATCCACTACGTGATAAGCGAGCTCCCCAGTTGATGAAACGTGGAAGGGGGCTTACCGACTACCGCGCGATCATTCCCGCTTGGGAAAAGTTTGTCGCTGCCTGCACTCGCCCGTTGCCGCTTACAATCAGAGTCAACACGCTGCGTGCGACTCCGGAAGAGGTCTACAAGCGCCTCACTACCAAGGGCTTCTCTCTATCTTGCATCTCCTGGGCGGATGATCTCTTTCTCGTTGATGCGCAGCGCGTCAGCAAGACGATCGAGCACTGGCTGGGGATGTTCTACATTCAGGAAGCCGTACAGACGCTTCCGGTGCGTGTTCTCGATCCACAGCCGGGCGAGACGATCCTCGACCTGGCGGCTGCTCCGGGGGGTAAGTGCACGCACATCGCCTCCCGCATGGACAATCGCGGACCGCTTGTCGCCAACGAGCCTGTGGGCAAGCGCCAACCATCGCTCATGGCAAACATCAACCGCCTGGGCGTACTCAATACCACTGTCAC
>JAGLDW010001694.1 GCA_023145395.1 Lentisphaeria bacterium
CCACGTAACTGAGGCGTTACCGAGCCACTGCTCTTCCCCTTGCATCGCTGGGTAGGAGGGGTATACTTATCGATTCGTTTGGTTCGGCAGCAATCTGCCTCGGCGGGGTTCCACAGAGTCGTTGTGGGATGTCCTCCGGAGTTCAGTTCCGAGTGGTATCTGGACGTAGGGTTTGAAGGCAGTCAGAGGGTGGTCGGACAGTGCAGTAGGAAAGGCTATTTGCGATGAAGAGTGGTCCAAAACATAAGTTGTGCCGTCGTCTTGGCGCCTGCGTGTGGGGCAGCCCGAAGTGTCCGAGTGCAAAGCGTCCCTACTGTGCGGGTCAGCACGGCAACGCCCGTCGGCGTTCCAAGACATCCACCTTTGGCGAACTTCTTGCGGAAAAGCAGAAGCTGCGCACCCATTACCAAGTGAACGAGAAGCAGCTCCGCTTCATCTACAAAAATGCCAAGGGCGGCGAAGGCGCCACGCCTGAGAAGCTACTTCGGTTTCTTGAACTGCGTCTTGCCAGCGTTGTCTACCGCAGTGGGCTCGCTCCCAGCATCTTCGCAGCCAAGCAGGTTGTCTCCCATCGTCACATCCTCGTGGATGGCAAGATCGTGAATCGCAGCGGCTACCGCGTCCGTCCCGGCCAAGTCGTGAGCATCAATGCCCAGAAGTCGCCTGTCATTGCCGACATCGCGAAGAGTTCGGACATTGTCCCTCCGCCATACTTGGAGCTGGACAAGGAGAACTGCCGCGTCAACGTCGCCCGCGACCCCATGCCTGAAGAAATCCCCGCTGGTGTCGAGATCATGCGTGTTGTCGAGTTCTACGCGCGCTAGACCTGACCCCAACGTCATCTTTGAAGAGCCGCCTCGATCCATCGAGGCGGCTCTTTTTTTGTGCCCGCTGAACCATGTCCTGCAAACCGTGCAGAACATGCCCAGAATGTGGGAGGCACCTCCAGACGGCGAACCGAAATACGGAACCCCGTATCCTGCCTGGTGACATATTGTGATGTGTATGAAATTGCGGAAAACGGCGCAGACAACGAAAGCCTGTTCCAATATAGTATATTTTGCGCATATAGAATATGACTTGAGCTAAGCAAAGTAGTAAAATAGGGCGTATTCCTTGATTTTCTCCGCTTTTTGTCTCATATTGTATATCAATGAAGTAAACAATCTTAGGAGAAAACATGCAATTGTCACGAAAAGTACGGTGCGGGTTGCGGATTCTTGTGCAGGTGGGCGCGGAGACTGCGGGGACCAGTCGAGCTGTGAAGGGTCGCATGATTGCCGAGAGTCAGGATTTGTCGGAAGGCTACATGGAGCAGTTGATGATTCCGCTGAAGGATGCCGGCTTGATTGAGACAGTGCGCGGGCGCAGCGGGGGGTATCGCCTTGGCACTTCGCCTTCCGTCGTGACGCTCCTTGATGTGATGGAGCTGTTCGAGGGTCCGATGGATCTTGTGGACTGCAATCAGGGCGGTCTTGCGTGTCCCCGCCAGTCGGCCTGCCCCACTTCCAGCGCGTGGGCTCGGCTGTCTCGGGCTCTCCGCCGCGAGGCGAGCCAGATTGCCCTGTCCGATTTGGTCAGGGACGTGCGCAGCCGACGCTCGCCCGAGTACATGATCTAGCATTTTTCACGACAAGATCCGCCGTCAACAGGTGATGAAGATGAGACGTCCGATAGACAGACAAGCAGTCGGTTCCCTTGCCGAACAGCTCCGTGACGCAACGCCGCAGGAATTGCTGACGTGGGTCGCGGAGAAATGCTCTGGCAAGGTTGCGTTCGCCAGTGCCATGGGTTTGGAGGATCAGGTTCTTGTGCACATGATCGCGGAGAGCGGTCTGGACATTCCGGTGTTCACGCTGGACACCGGACG
>JAGLDW010001695.1 GCA_023145395.1 Lentisphaeria bacterium
AAAAGACGCTCTACGATGAACACAAGATAAGTCCTATCATCGACAATCGCGTGTTGTGGCAAGGAGATGATAAAGACGGACGGCCTGTAGATCCTGATCGCGCTGACGTATTTCTGTTCAACGAGCAAGGTCGCGTTTTTTGTCAGTGCCCTTCTGAGCGGGTGGGAGAAGATAAGCAGAGAGATTTGGTTTTCGTGGGCTTTGAGAAGGATCGTAACACGCTCAAGTTTCGCTGCCCTGCCGCCTATTATGGACTCGATTGTCCGGGACGGGCCGCCTGCGAAGCCAACGCAAACGTGAAGGGACACTTTGGCCGGGTGCTTCGGATCTCTCTTGATAAGGACCGTCGGATCTTGACGCCTTCTTTCATCAACTCACTCAAGTGGAAAAACGCCTACAATCGTCGTTCTGCTGTCGAGCGCGTGAACTCCCGCGTCGATCTTCTGCTGGGCTTTGAGCGCCACACGATCCGCGGCAAGAACAAGATGAAGATGCGCATGGGGCTTTCTCTCGCGGTGATGCTCGCCATGGCGCTTGGGCGGATCCAAGCCGGGCAAAGGGACAAAATGAGGTCCATGACCCTGCCCGTTGTCCGAGCCGCTTAGGCGGCCACACTTCCCCCTCTTTCCTCAGCGTTATCCCTCCTTCTCAGGGCACACCTGCGTCCGAAAACCCGACACATCGCTCTCCGAGACACCTGGAGCGCGCCCATTCCTAGCCCACGTCGCCCCTCGGCGGCTGGAACGCCACGCTTTCGGCTTTTTGCGGCGATTCTGCCCAGGTGAAACCCGCAGAGCCTCGATCGAGCCGAAACCGATGGAGCCCGGAAAACCCCACAGCGCAAAAAGCTCACAACAGGCAGAGCATATTTTCGATGCAAGGTCTGCTATCATTGACAGAGTCTATCTTGGATTTCGGCATGTCTCATTACAGGAAATTCTCAGTCGTCATATTCCTGACCTTCACAGCAACGTCGTGCGCAGGATCTAGGTCCTATCCTGCGGGTTGGGACTCACAGCCCCCCCCGGATACCTTCACGGCCTATGACACCCACGGATGGAGACCCGTCGACGGATCCGTCATTCGAGACAGCCCACGCTACGAGGGCGCACCGCCCCCCTGCGCAGCAAGCTGTCCTAACGGTTGCTGCGATCCAACAACCTCGGTCTGCCAGTCGGGGACAGACGACAAGGTTTGCGGCAAAGGCGGCATAGCCTGCCAAAACTGCTCCGCGGCAGGAGGCACATGTCAAGACCACGTCTGCACAACCTGCACCCCGGCGTGCAATGGAAAGCTCTGCGGTGCGAGCGAC
>JAGLDW010001696.1 GCA_023145395.1 Lentisphaeria bacterium
CCGGTGAGCGCGGCGCTGGCCTTCAACAGCCAACTCATCCTGGCCGACAGCGAGGGCATTGAGGCCCGCTCTCCGTTTCTGGCGCCGATGGATGAGGCCATCTGGCGAATCCCCCTGCCCACCGGCCCGGTTGTCGGGCTGGTGGAGATGCGCATCCTCCCCCTTTCCGCGGATCTGGTTGTTGTGGGCGACGAAGGCCTTGCGGCCTACGATCTGTCCGGCGAGACACCCCGGGCCTTGGACGTGCCCGAGTTCGCAGCCGACCGGGTGCCCCTGCTGGAACCCACCGCCGCGGCACCGCTATGGGATGGTGGTTTCGTGGTGACAACCCGAGGCGGGGCCTACCGCATCATGGACCGGGGCCAGGGCCCCGAGTGGCGGGTTTACAACGCGGAGCGCTGGCTGCCCGACGAAGACGTGCGCGCCGTGGCCACCGAGCCCGGCCTCGAGTTTTCACCCTTCGCCTTCGCCACCGCCGGGGGCTTGGCGCGAGTGAGCGTGGAAGAAATGACCCTGGAAGAAAAGCTGGCACCCTTCCTCGACCGCATCGTCCTGCGCCACGATCGGGATGGGGCGGTGGCCGACAGCCACCTGCTCGAAAAGGGCGACCTGTCGACCAACGTGCCCTGGGACTCGGACAACGACGGTGGCTGGACCTGCTACTGGCTTATGGCCGAATGCTACCGCTACCGGGTCACCGGCGATCCGCAAGCCAAGGCCCACTTCGACAAGAGCCTGTCGCGCATGCTGAGCTTCCGCACGCTCACCGGCACGGAGCACTTCCTGGCCCGGGCCGTCATCCACAAGGAAGGCTGCGTCTTGGACGACTGCGACAATCCCGACGATGGGGAGTGGTTCACATCGCCCGACGGCGAATGGTGGGTCAAGGGCGACACCTCCAACGACGAGGTCACCAGCCACATGTTCATGATGGGGCCGGCCTACGATCTGTGCGCGGATGAGGCTCAAAAAGAGGCCATCCGGGCACACGTGGACGGCATCATCGGCGGCATCGTCGATCACGGCTACCAGCTCATCGACTTAGACGGCGAGTGCACCACCTACGGTCAGTTCGATCCCGCCTACGTCAACGAGAGCTTCGATGGCGCATACGGGGACGGCGGCCACCGCTCGGTGCAGCTCCTGGGCGCCCTGAACCTGGCCCTGTACCTGACCGGTGATCCCAAGTACCAGCAGGCCAAGGACGAGCTGATCACCCTGCACCACTACGACGAAAACGCCGTCGGCGAGAGCGAGTACCCCTTCCGGCCCGGCAGCGGCGACGCCGACGAGCTGGGCAGCCAGGGCTTCTTCGCCCTCCTGTTCTACGAAGCCGACCCGGTCCTGCGCGCGCAGTGGATGGAGGGATGGAACAAGACCTATGAGCACTTGCGTCTGCAGCAAGGCGCGCTCTGGGACATGCTGCACGCCTCCTTCGGCGGCGCCGAGGCCGATCTGAGCCATACGGTCCGCTGGCTGCGCTTGGCGCCGGTGGACATGATCCGCTGGAACCAGCACAACGCCCACCGCCAGGATCTAATCCTTGCGCCGGACTACTATCACGACGATGGGCGAATGCGCTCCGACGGCTTCATCCTGCCCTACGATGAGCGGCGTTGTGATCGCTGGAACACGGATCAGTTCCGCGTGGACGGCGGCATGGGTGGTATGATCGAAATGGACGGGGCGGACGTGCTCATGCCTTACTGGATGGGCAGATATTATGAATTCATTCAGTCAACGCATTAGTCAGGACACTTACAACCTCCGTCCCCGAATTCGCCTTTTGGGCCTTCATTTTTTCGAGGTCGGTGAAGGCCACGTCCATGCCCAACGCGGCGTCGATCTTGTCAGGGGGTCACCAGGGGCAGCCGCGGTAGCACCCGTAGGAACCTTCGCCGCCGTAGTAGCAGGTCGAACTTTCGCAGTACCAGCAGTGACCACAGTCGCAATCGGTCCCACAGGAGCCCGAGCCACCCGTGCTGCCGCCATCCTGCGGACAGGCGTCGGAATGACAGTAGTTCTCGGTCACATCAAAGGCGATTCGTTGCAGGACGATAAAACCACTGCTCTGGTCTGAACACTGAGTCCCTTTGTACAAGTAGGTGTCGTCCCCGTCGGTCGTCAGATACATGTCGAACTCGAAGCCGTACTCGACGTCTTGTTGGCCTCCAAAAATCAGCGTGTCTTTGACCGTCGCGCTCACCTTGGGAAAAC
>JAGLDW010001697.1 GCA_023145395.1 Lentisphaeria bacterium
GAAACGGCTTCGCCCTCCCTTCGTGCGCTTCGTGTCTTCGTGGTGGTTCTTCTCTGCTTTGCGGAGTTCGCAATGCTCCCTCCAAGCTGACCTGGCCGATAGATCCGGTATCGGTCAGATTCCGGCCGCCACCCGGAATGGTGCGTGGGTTCCCTCCAGAACGCCTGGCACTCGGCGGTCCTCGAACCGCACGCGTCCCTGCTGTGCGAGCGAGTGCAGGATTTCGTACACCAACCGATCCTTCTGCGGTGCCTTTTCTTTCGGCCATAGAGATGCGGTGGCGTTCTTGAGAGCACCAATGCCGCAGCAATCCTGCGTGTCGAGTTCCTCGAGGACGGCCTTGGTCCCCTCGGCCCATGGCATGGTCTCCGCCACCGTTCCGCGTTGCTCGCGGAATGGCAGCATGGTGATGCCATCGCTCCCGATCCTGGCGGCTGTGCAGGGGGGAATGCTCCCGAGCCAGTCGATCCCCTCGTCTGGAAAGGCCAGCGCCGTGGTCGCCATAAACATGCCCGTTTCACCTTGTCCCGATGTGAGCGGTTGATTGAAACGCGCCGCGAACACGCTTCCGGGATGCTGCGAATGCACAGCGAGCCCGACAATTTCCCCCGGATATTCGAGGTATGCCCGCCGCATCGCTTCCAGAGGATCCCCCGACGCGCGCATCGCCCGGCCAATCAGCATGGCGGTGATCTCGCTCAGGTGAACCGTCCTGCCATCGGGCAGACTCGGATAGCAGCCGACTGTGCCATGGACCAGGGACCGGAAGGTCATCCCCGCGCTCTCGAGTTCGGCCACAAGCCGTTGCGGGTCGCCCTGGTCCTCGTAGAACCCAATGTGCCCATTGGCCACATAGGCCAATTCCCCCGATGCGTCCACGAAAGGATGTCCGTACTCGACATCGCCTCCGCTCTTGCTGCGGCTGTGAATGATGCCGACGGTGCCGGGAAGCTCTGCGGCATCGGTTTCCTCCAGCAGCGTGACAAGATCCCCGACCACCTTGCGAACGTGGAGCTTTCCATCCGCAACCGTGGCAATGCCCGTGTAGTAGCCCCCGCCAAAACCCTCCTGGCGTCCCATCATCCCGACCAGAATGGGCGCCGCTCTCTCCCGGCCAACATAACCCGCCAAATTGCACATTTTTCTCTCCTTGGACCGCATGGACAACCGTATGAAGAGCCGTCAAAAAGAGAATCACCTTGCGGGTGAGGCCGATTGCACGGCGTAGTAGAGCGTCTGGTACTGTGGGCCAATGTCGAAGCGAAAGCGCCCATCGACCGACGGCACAGGCACGGGTTGCATGGGAGTGCCGGTCCCATCCAGAGCCGTGATCCTTGCCCGCCTCGGCAGGATGATGGTCGCGCTGATCCCCTCGGCCACAGTGGGCGCTTTGCCCCAACGGCGCAGACTCGTTCGCCCCTCGCGCCACTCCATGTTGGAGTTCTCCACCCGCCCGACCGCAACCACAAGGATTCTGGCGGATGCGGCCAGCGACTTTCCATCCAATGCCGCGACGCCCACCGCAGCCCAACGGTTGGTTGCCTTGGTGACCTGAGCCATGCAAGTAGTCCACCCCAGAACAACCAACAGAAAAGTTGCTCGAATAGTGTGAGAAAACGTTTGCGTCATGGCAAACACCTTGGTTTTGGCACCTCCAGCGGCCTTGTGTCGTTGGAACCGGTGGCCGGAGACCGGACAATGGAACGCTGCCCAAAACCCCGCCGGGGAGTACCTACTCCTCCCATCCGTGGTGAAATTTCTAGATTCATATTGTCATTCCTGTCAAGATCCCCGCGCACACTCAGGCTGCGCGCACATGGGAACTCTGATGCATCAAGGTAAGGCGTAACGTACACTCCGCCAAGTGCCAGCACACACGGTGGCGAAGCTTCAATCCACACGCCCCGTGCGGGGCGCGACCGCGCACCCCGCTCTACAGCAGAGCCATGCCCTTGTTTCAATCCATCCTCCAACCCTCCACTCTCTACCTGTTGACCCATCACTGTCGTTCCGGGC
>JAGLDW010001698.1 GCA_023145395.1 Lentisphaeria bacterium
AGTCGTAGACAGCGTGGGGCCTGCCTGTTTCAAGCTCCAACTGCTGCAAGTCCAAACAGATGCGCTGGGCCTGCTCATCCAAGTTGAACACGCCCACCACATGCCACTCGCCCCAAGCCGTCTCGACGGGCAAATCCCACACCTGCGGGTAGCCGGGATGTGTGAATAGATCCAACGGGCGCGCAACCTTGCCGTAGCCGGGAAGGCATTTCGAGATCAGCGCCAACGTGTCCTCGCCCAGTTCAGGAAGCCGGTCGCAAATGAACGTTGGGCCTCCAGCCAATGCACTGATCGCCATGCGCACCTGCTTCTCGTTGAGACTGCCCTGCCCCACCTGCAGGTAGTCGGGATCGCTCCAATAGAACTTGCCGCTGACGTGATACCGGCAGCAAAGTTCGTTGACGAAGAGGCGCAGCGAAGCCCAGTCACCGCGTGGGTTGCCGATATCGCGATGCGTCCAGGCCACATCGCAGGCGCCGGCGATCACATTCAGAGCGCCATTGCAGGCGTGGTAGGCCATCTCGGACCCCATGCCTTTGCGCAGCAGATCCATGCCGCGTCGGTAGACGGGGACTCCGCGCACCGTCTCGGTATCATGCACCACCACGTTGGTCCTGAGAAGATTGGACTGGAAATCGTTCTTCGCGTAGACACAGCCATAGCTTCGCAGCGCCCGCCCAGTATCCTCGTAGAACGCGGCACCGGCGGGATGGGTCGGATCCAGGCTGAAGGTCCGGCCATGCGGCTTCCAGGTCCAGCGTTTCGCGGACACAACGGGACTGCCGTCCGGATTCTGCATCAGCGCCTCGGGATGCTTTTTGAAGAACGGGGCAAACTCGGAGATGTTGGCGACCGAGAGCCAAAGCCCCAAACGGAATCCAAGGGTTCCCAACTGCTCGCTGAGCCAAGGAAGTCCATGCGGAAAGCGCTTGTTGGGCACCCAGTTGCCGACGATGTCGCGATCTTGCCAACCATGGTCTATCTGCATCACATCCAAGCCAAGCGCCCCCCAGCGTCTGCGCATGATGCGGGCATTCTCGAGAAGAAGCTCTTCGCTGATCTCAAGCCTGTAGGCATACCACGAATTGTAGCCCGAGGGGCGAAATTTGGGAGGTTGCAGGGCGTTCACCGCCATCACGGTGTCCGCCCATTGTTCCAGCGCTGTGTGCCCATCGGGGTAGAACCCGATGGCGAAGATCTCGGATGTCATGGTCTGGCCGGGTGCCAGGCCATAGCCACCCGGATAGTCGCA
>JAGLDW010001699.1 GCA_023145395.1 Lentisphaeria bacterium
GGCCGTGCCAGATCCTGAATCACGGCTGCACCGCTCGCCATATGTCGGGTGTCGGGTCGGCCGAACTCGTGCGTGCCCGATCCCGTGAGCCTCCCAGTGTCCAGAAAAACGCGCAGATCGGCTGATGGAGCGTCGATCAGCATGCCACCGACACCGACCGTGTCCAGGACGGAGATGCTCGACACGGATACCCGTTTGTCACTCGTGTTGCACAGTTCCACCCACAGCAACGCCAAAGGGTGCTTGGCTTGCACCTGGACATGGTAGCGCAAGCTAACGCCTGCTTCCCCAGAGGGGGCAATGAAGACGCGATGATTGGCTTCCCCCAGCCTCGCGGCCAGGGGATCCGCCTGTGCGATCTCCGCAAATCCCGGCCAGGTCACTTTCCCACCATCGATGGACGCTGCTGGCATGCCCGGACCCAGGATGAAACTGCCCGCTTGTTCCCCCACGCTCCCGATGATCACAGTGCCTGCGTCCGCATCGCCCATCACGCAAAGTTCCGCGTTGCGTAGGCTGGTCCGATCATGGATGCCCGCAGCGCCGAGCATAAGCTTCTGCAGCTCCGCCTCCGAAGTCGCATGGTCGAGAACGGTCAGTTCGTCAATCAGACCAGTCACCGTGCGCGCAAGACGCCCGAAGCCGCAGCCGACCAACATGGAGGGGGGGGACGAAGGGAGGGATTTGAGTTGCTCCACGCGCGAAACGGATTTGCCATCGATGAAAAGCTCAGCCGCACCCGTATCAGCATCCCAAGCGGCCGCAATGTGAATCCAAATGCCGTTTTGCAGGGGTTCCTTGGAGAACAGAGAGCGCGTTTTGGCACCGTCAGCCGTGTCTGGTCCGCCCACAATCAGCCGCAACAGGCCGTTGGGATGGCTTCGCTCCAAGTGAAGAGCATTGACATTGCCGTCGCTCAGGCCAAAGATATTGTCGTAGGTCTTGTCCCCCCACGCATCCGGACGGAACCAGAGACAGACAGTGCCGGCCCGCTTCCCGACGTTCTTTCCCGCTGGAAACTCGAGATAGCTACTGCCATCGAGTCTCAGGGCATTGCCCGAGCGTCCGGACTCGAGTCGCGGCATGCCGACCCGTTTTATGGGCATGCGGTTCCCTGCCGCATGGTCCGCCATTGGCCAATGATCAAACGACGCACGAAAGAGCACACCTTCGGTTGCCATGACGCGCATCGGCAGACTCCCAGCTAGGCCAAGCACCAAAATCACAAATCCAGTCCGCATCCCTCGTACTCCGTTCTGCATGGGAGAAACAGGCCCAGAACATTCGCATCTCTTGACCATAGGGTTTTTACGCGGATGTTTCCAGCCCTTGGGGGATCATGGTTTATTGCGAGAGGACCACTATATACAGTACTCGTATGAAGACTCGTGTTCCGCGGATGGGCACGCGGATTACGGAAGAGCAGAAAAGGAGCGAACGATGCGGACCTACACCGAGGCCCTCACCGACATCGGATTCAACACCGCCACCGACGCCATCACGCCCGCAGCCTATGATGCCGCGAAGAAGATGGTGCTCGACTCCCTCGCTTGCGCCCGCGAACCGAGCCGTCGAAGGAAAGGCCGGCAACGAAACGAGTGAGTAAAAA
>JAGLDW010000017.1 GCA_023145395.1 Lentisphaeria bacterium
GGCGAGTTTTCGGAACTGCTCGATGGTGTGGCATGGCGTCGCCGGGGCGGACCTCCCGCAGCCGCCTGCTGTTTTCAGGCCTTGCGAATTGCTGTGAACGACGAGCTTGGCGAACTTGAGCGAGGACTGAAGATCGCCGTTTCGCTGCTGCGCCCGGGGGGGCGTGTGGCGGTGATCAGTTTTCATTCGCTTGAAGACCGGATCGTCAAACATTTTTTTCGCGACGAGGCGATCACCTGTGTGTGTCCGCCAGACTGTCCGAGGTGCATTTGCCACAAGGTGGCTACGCTGAAAGTGATCACGCGCAAGCCGCTGACGGCGGGGGCGGAAGAACTTTCGCAGAATCGACGTGCATCGTCCGCGAAGCTGAGAGTGGCCGAACGACTGCCCTCTGAAGAATCAACCATTCGTGTCCAAAACTGAGGAGTGCTAGACATGATCACACGGAAAGAGGATCGGGTGCGGGGCGGACGGAGATACCAAACCCTGAAGAGCTCCACCACTCAGTCCGGCACTGTCTTTCAGCGTTTGCTCATTGTGTTAGGCTTGTTTCTCATGCTGGCTGTGGGTGGGGTGTTTGAGTATGCCCGCAACACGGGCGAGCGTGACCGGCTGGCTGTCGAACGCGCCGGACTCGAGCGTCGGGTCAAGCTGCAGGAGGAGAAGCTGACCAATGCGCGGATCGTTCTCGAATCCTACAAGAGCGGCAAGTACATCTTCCGGAGAATCCGGGAGTGGGATCTGGATCTGCACAAGCCCACGCGCACGCAAGTGACTGGGGTTCTTCCCGATGGCCGCCGTGCGCCCATGCCCGCCTGGGTGAGGGAGAGCATTGTGGCGAGGAGTCGCTGAGCGGGTCGTCGCGGGGGTGTCCGCCTTGAGTGGCAAGTGGAAGGCTGATGGAAACGCAGTATGAAGTTCAAGCAAGAAGTCGTTCGCACGCTACTGGCGACGCTGCTTCCAGCGGCTTCCCTTGTCCTGCTGTGCGCGCATCTTTACCGCCTGCAAGTCACTCGGCACGATGAGCTTCTGAAGAAGGCGCAGGCGAAGTACACCACGAGCCGCGCGGAAAAGGGGCGGCGGGGCCGCATCTTTGATGTGGGGGGGAACATGCTCGCTGCGGACATGGTGTTCCGTGATGTTCTGGCAGAGCCTCGCCGCTTCACCAAGCCCCGGTCCGAGTACGTTGAAATCTTGGCTGAGACACTCGGGATGCCGCGTGTGGAGGTGATCCGCACTCTGAACCGTGCAGGCAAGACCATCACCTACAATGGACGGTCCGTGGTTCTGAGGGAAGTGTCCGTGATGAAGGGCGTGGAGATCACCCGTGCGGAAGAACTCCGCGTGTTGCTGCAGAAGAAGCGGATGCGGGGGGTTCGCTGTGTCGAGCGGTCTCGGCGCAGCTATCCCAAGGATAGCCTGCTGGCGAACTTTCTGGGCTTTCTCGATTCGGGTGGGGAGGGCGCGAGCGGAGTGGAGCAGATGATGGACTCCTGCCTGCAGCCCACGAGTGGGCGCGACTACTATGAGCGGGACCGTCGGGGCAATCCTCTGCCTCGAGGCTTGCATCGCGAGGCGGAGAACGTGCGTGACGGCTTCGATGTGCACTTGACCATCGACGAGACCGTGCAGTTGTTCGTGGAGGAGGAGTTGCAGGCGCTTGTGGAGGAGTTCGAGCCACGCGCCGCCTACGCGGTGATGGCGGATCCCAAGACGGGCGCCTGCATGGCGTTGGCCCAATGGCCCACCTTCGACCCGAACAACCGCGGTACGATGGAGGATCCCGACTGCTGGCGCAACCGCATTCTGACGGATGGGTTCGAACCGGGTTCGGTCATGAAGGCGGTGAGCATCTCGGGCGCCCTGGACTACGGCGTGGTCCGACTGTCGGAGGTGTTCGACTGCAAAAAGGGGCGGTGGTTGTATGGAGGGAGAATCCTCCATGACTCGCATAAATTCGGCAACCTCGCGGTGTGGGAGGTTGTGCAGCATTCCAGCAACATCGGCACAGCGCAGATTGCCTTGCGCATGGGTTCGGGCAGGCTCTATCAGACGTTCCTGCGGTTTGGGTTTGGCCGGCCAACGGACCTTGGCAAAGTGACATTCTCCCCTCCGTTGGAGACGGAGGTGGGCTTTGGCAGGGAGGCATCGGGCATTCTGCGTCCCGCGCACTCATGGTACCCCGTGGCAATGACCCGTCTGCCCATCGGGCAGGGAATCCTCGTGACGCCTCTTCAGCTTGTCCAAGCCTACTGCGCGCTGGCGAACGACGGGATCATGATGCAGCCGTACATCATTGATCGAGTGGTGGATCCGGTTACGGGTCAGAATCATGTGTGCCCCCCCCGCGTGAAATGTCGGGCCGTGCGCCCCTGGGCGGCGCGGGAGATGGTCAAAGCACTGAAACTGGTCACACAGAAGGAGGGCACTGCCCCAAAGGCCTGCGTGCCAGGGTACGAGGTGGCGGGCAAGACGGGCACGGCGCAGAAGTGGATCCGCGACAGCACTCTCCGCGCCAAAGGCTACTATTCGCACAAGGAGTATGTGTCGAGTTTCATCGGTTTTGTTCCTGCGGACAATCCCGAGTTCGTCTTGCTGGTGGTGGCTGACACGCCCACGAAGGGGGGCCACTACGGAGGCACGGTCGCCGCACCGACATTTCGCCGTATCTCGGAGAAGACGCTTGGCTACCTGCCGGTGTCCCTGGCTCGGAGCGGTGCGGCTGTGAGGAGTGAGAAAGGAGGGAGCCGTGTCGGCATTGACGTGGTCCGAGTGCTTGACGGCGCTGAGTGATCTTTGCCTGGACAGTCGCGGTGATCCTTCGCTGCTTCTGTCTGGCGCTTCTTCGGATTCACGAAGGTTGCATGCTCGTTCCGTTTTTTGCGCCATCCCCGGAGAGCATGAGGACGGCGCTGCCTATGTGCCTGCCGCGCTGGAGGCTGGCGCCTGTGCGGTGATTGCGGCGCATTCCCTTCCCGAGCTTCCCGAGCACATCGCGTTTGCACTGGTCAGTGACGCCTACGCTTCGGCGGCCCGTATCGCGGAGATTGTGTCTGGATGTCCGGCTCGGCGTCTGCGCTTGTACGGAGTGACGGGGACGAACGGAAAGACCACCGTCGCGTTTCTCCTCCGGGACATGTTTCGTGCCGAGGGGCGAGAGACGGGCATGATAGGCACTGTGCAGTACGAGTTCGCGGGGAAGGTCTTTCCTGCGGATCGGACCACGCCCATGCCCTTCGATCTCCAGCCACTTCTCGCCCAAATGGTCGAGGCCGGGGTTGATTCCGTGGTTGCGGAGGTGTCGAGCCACGCTCTGGCGCAGAGACGGATGGGAGTTGCGAAGTTCGCCGGCGCCATTTTCACCAATCTGACTGGCGATCACTTGGACTACCACAAGGATCTGGAAAGCTACTACGAAGTCAAGAGCAGGTTGTTTCTCGAATCCCTGTCCGGAGCCGGTCATGCGGTGGTCAACGTGGACGATCCCTGGGGCGCGATTTTGGCGGAGGAGATTCGGAGCCAGGGCGGCAGTGTGGCTTCGCTGGGCCAGTCCGAGACCTGCGATGTCCGCATTACGGACGTCGAACTTGAGTTCGACGGGGTCGCGTTCACGCTTGGGCTTCCGGGTGGGAAGCACCGCTTCCATTCTCCGCTGATTGGTCTGCACAATGTGTACAACGCCTCGCAGGCTGCCGCGCTGGCGGTGTGCGCGGGTGTGTCGCCGGAGGTTGTCTCAGGCGCTGTGTCCAGATCTTGCGGCGCACCCGGACGCCTTCAGGCTGTGTCCTCTCCGCGTGGTTTCACGGCGTATGTGGACTATGCGCACACGGACGACGCCCTGCGCAATGTGCTGGCGGCGTTGCGGCATCTCCAGCCCGGGCGCATTCTCACAGTGTTCGGCTGTGGTGGAGACCGGGACCGCAGCAAGCGCCCCCGCATGGGCCGAGTGGCGGCGGAGCTTTCGGATCGCGTGTACGTTACGAGCGACAATCCTCGGACCGAAGATCCGGAGTCCATCATCGACGAGGTTCTGTCGGGAGTCCCCCGGGGAACCAGTTGCGTGCGTCTTTCCGACCGGGCCGAAGCCATCGAAAGCGCCATTCGGGAGGCCCGCTCCGGAGACCTGGTTCTGATTGCGGGCAAGGGGCATGAGACCTATCAGGAGGTGGATGGCATGCAGCATCCCTTTGACGACGTGGATGTGGTCCGCACGGCGATTGAACAGAACGGATAGAGTGGGCGCATGGAGCAAATTCAAATATCCATTGACGGGCGCGAGGTCTCGGTGCCGCGCACGGCCACCGTGCTGGAGGCGGCCGATGCGCTGGGCATCGAGCTTCCGACACTGTGCCACCGCCCCGAGCTTCCCCCGTTCACATCGTGCATGGTCTGCGCGGTGCATGATCTCGACAGTGGCGCCATGATCCCCGCCTGTTCCACAAGAGTGGCCAAGGGCATGCGCTTGGCGACGGGCGATGAGGAGACGCTCGCCTTTCGCCGGGATGCGCTCGAACTGCTGTTCAGCGAACATGCCGGGGACTGCAAGGCACCCTGTCGCCTCGTATGTCCCCTGGAGTTTGACGCGCCGGCTTTTTTGCGGTATTCGGGGGAGAGGGAGTGGGGAGCTGCCGCGGATCTGCTGGAAGCGGGATTGCCGCTGCCGCGCACTGTGGTGGCGCTTTGTCCCGCACCGTGCGAGAAAGCCTGTCGCCGTGGCCGTCACGACACTGCCGTCGCGATTGGGGCGATGGAACGCCTGGTCGCCGGGCAGCTCAGTGGCGCAGATCCTGTGGACGCCGTCTCGGATGTGAAAGCAGTTGTCGTGGGCGCTGGTCCGGCGGGCTTGGCTGCCGCCTGGAAACTACGGGCTTTCGGCTTTGCCGTGTTCGTGCTCGAACGTGCTTCCGCAGTGGGGGGGAGTCTTCTGGAATGCGTCCGCGACGGGAGTCTTCCTGCATCCGACTTGTCCTCGGACATCACTGCGCTGAGGTTGCGGGGGATCCAGTTCCGTTGTGACACCACGGTGACGGAGGCGGATCTGTCTTGCCTGGCGGAGACTGCGGCCATCGTTGTCGTCGCGACAGGCGCCGAGTCGGAACTTGGCGCTGTGGAGCCATCGTCCGGGGTGGTTCTGTGCGGGGACATCGTGAAACGGAACCGGTCGCCGGTTCATGCGATGGGCTCGGGTCTGAGGGCGGCTCGCGAGGCGGCCGCGTTGTGCGGCCATGTCGAGCGTGGTGTCCGGGAACGGTTGCATTGCACGCTGGGGACTCTCGTGGAGGACGAACTGGCTGAATTTCTCGCGGGGGCATCGTCGGCGCCACGCGCTGCGGGGGAGTTGTCCCCCAGCTCCGGCGAGGAGGAGGCGCGCCGCTGTCTGCGCTGCGATTGCCGGAGCGCGGTTGACTGTCGCTTGCGGACGCTCGGTGAGGAATATGGTGCTGGAAACCGTCGTTTTCCGGGTGGGGAGCGGTTGGGCGTGCGCATTGTGCGGGAGCATCCGGATCTTGTTTTCGAAGCGGGGAAATGCATCCGCTGCGGGATTTGCGTGCGCATTTGCCAGGCGGCGGACAACGAGCCTGGGCTGGATTTCTTGGGGCGGGGATTCAACGTGGCCGTCGGGCCTCCGATCGGTGCCAGTCTGGCGGAGGCGCTTCAGAAGAATGCGGCTGCTTGCATTGCCGCCTGCCCCACGGGCGCATTGTGTTGGAAAGACGATAAAAAAAACTCAGAGAAGAAGTGAGACACCATCATGCAGACTGCAATCTCGACTGCACGCCAGCTTGAATATCAGGACTGGGAATTCGGCCTCTTTCTCCACTACGGCATCCGTTCCTTCTATGAGGGGCATCGGGACTGGGATGGTGCGAAGATGGAGCCAGAGGCATTCCAGCCCACCGAGTTCGACCCGGGACAATGGGCCGCCATAGCGGCGCAGGCCGGCGCCAAGTACATGGTGCTGACCGCCAAGCACCACGACGGTTTCGCGAACTGGCCATCCAAGCACACTGACTTCTCGGTGGGATCCTCTTCCTGGCAGGGCGGGGAGGGTGATGTTGTGCGCGACTACGTCGCCGCCTGCCGCGAGCACGGGATCAAGCCGGGGCTCTACTATTCCCCCGCCGACTGTGACAGCGCCATCTATGATGACTCCAAGGCCTACGACGACTACTTCATCCACCAGATTTCCGAGATTCTCGAACCCCACGGCACCATCGACATCCTGTGGTTCGACGGGTGCGGCTCGACGGGGCATACCTACGACTGGCCGCGCATCTGCCGGGAAATCCGCCGGATACAGCCGGACATTCAGATCTTCAGCATGGGGGATCCGAACTTCCGCTGGGTGGGCAATGAGCTTGGAATCGCCCCCATCCCTTGCTGGAACACGGTGGATCGTGCCCCCATCGCGGTCGACACGACCGATAATGATGTGACCTCCGAGCCCCTTTGGCTCCCCGCCGAATGTGATTGCCGGATGCGTTTGCAGAACTGGTTCTATGAAGATGCGGATGTGGACACGGTGAAGAGTCTGGACGAGCTGATGGGGTTGTACTACTACAGCGTCGGACGGGGCTGCAATCTGCTGTTGAACATTGGTCCCGACCGCCGAGGCCTGTTGCCCGAACCCGATGCACAGCGGCTTCTCGAGTTTGGCGAGGAGATCCGTCGCCGTTTCGATCAGCCCCTCCACGGTCTGGACGAGTGGGAGCGAGTGGAGGATGGCTGGGAGCTTGTGCTCCCCGAACCGACGTTGCTGGACCACGTTGTGATTCAGGAGACGCTGACGCAGGGGGAGCACGTCCGCCAATGGACTCTGGATGCCAATCCGAACCATCAGGGCATGTGGATCAACCTCGCGCGAGGCGAGAACATTGGGCACAAGGCCATTCGACGCTTCCCCGCGCTTGCCGTGCGCAAACTGAAGCTGACCATCGAGGCGGCGGACGGCGAGGCGGATCTCAGAGCCCTCAATCTCTTTCACGTGGGGTAGGATGAAAGCACGAACTGCGAATATTGTTGCCCTGGCGCTTCTCCTTCTGCTGGTGGGTTATGGTCTGATGATGCTGTACTCCATCAGTTTGGCCACGGGTAGTCGCGGCAACCTGGCCGATCAGGCGAAATGGGTGTGTGTGGGGATTACTGTGGCTCTCGCCCTCCGATATCTTGACTACCAGCTTCTGGGGAAATGGTCGTGGGTGGCTCTCGTCGGAGTGGCTCTCGCCCTGGCGTATCTCGCGATGGCTTTTGCTCTGTACAAATGCAAGGGACATTTGCCATCGGGCTTCTTTGAGAGCCTGCCATTTGTGCCTGACCACCCAACAAAGGGGAGTTTTCGCTGGTTGCGCCTCCCGTTCGCCTCCGCCCAGCCGTCCGAATTGGCCAAACCGATTCTCGGTCTATTCCTTGCGACCTACTACGGAGGTCTGAGCAAAGAGGAGACACAAACGCTGAAGAAGGGCGTGCTGGTGCCGGGCGCTTGCGCCGCCGGCACTTTGTTTCTCGTGTTGTGCGGGAAGGATCTCTCGACTGCGGCGATCACAGGCGCCGTCGTGTTTTCATTGATGTTCGTGGCGGGAGTGCGCCTTCGCTACTTGTCTTGCATCGCGCTGATTGGGGTGGTGTTGTTTGCGGGTCTGTGCAAGACGAATCCGGAGCGCATGCGTCGGTTCGGCACGTATCAGGACCCGGAGGCATGCCAGGACAATGAGGGATATCAGCTATGGCACTCGCAGTTGGCGCTGGGTTCGGGGGGGGTGACGGGCCTGCAGTTCACCAACAGCCGAATGAAGCAGATGTATCTGCCCGAGGCTCACACGGATTTCATCGTGGCCATCATCGGGGAGGAGTTTGGCTACGTTGGAGTGCTCGGTGTGATCGTGCTCTACTGCCTATTGTGTGTTGCAATCTTTTGGACGGGTCTGTGCGCGGTGGATCGCAAGGGGTTTCTGATCTGTTTTTCCGTGGCGCTGGGCTTGGGTCTGCAAGCTTTGACGAATCTGAGTGTGGTGAGCGGATTCTGCCCCACGACTGGCGTCACGGCACCGTTCCTCAGCTACGGAGGAAGCAGCATGCTTGCCTGTTTTGTCGGGTTCGGTCTGGTGTCCAGCTGTGCCCGGGTGGCCTACAAGGAGGATCTGCGGGAGCGGGAGCGGGAGCGCTATAGAAGCATACCTGTCGATGATCGGGATGAAGGCGCACTGGGGCGACATGCCGCGTTGGCGATCGCATTTGGGGAGGATGACGACGCATGAGCAAAGGCCGTCTTGAAGGAAGGCATATTGGCATCGCCTGTGGAGGGACGGGAGGGCATTTCTTCCCAACCCTGGCCATTGCCGATGTGTGGCAACAGCAGGGAGGCGTTGTCACGCTGCTGGTGTCCGGACATCATGCGGCGGACCACCTGCGATTGGCGCGCGAGAGAGGATTTGCCGCGCGCGAGTTGCCAGCGCCCAGATTCTCGAAGTCGCCGGCGTTTGTCGTGGGCATGGCTCAGGCGATTCTGGCCGGACGGCGGGTAGTGAAAGAGCTTTCACCAGATGTGTTCCTTGGGATGGGAAGTTTTGCCTCGGTGCCCGCATGCCTCGCGGCCGTTTGGTGTCGAGTTCCACTGTGTCTTCATGAGAGCAATGCCTGGATGGGTCGCGCCAATCGGTTGCTTTCACGCTGGGCTGTGCACGCTGGAATCGGACTCCCCCTGGAGGAAAAATGTCCCTGCCGCTGTTCGCAGAC
>JAGLDW010000170.1 GCA_023145395.1 Lentisphaeria bacterium
GCCAGCCATGTCTGCCCGGACTGGGAACGACTCCTCGCACACGGTGCCGTGGGGCTTCGCGATCGCGCGGCAGCCCACTCCAGCATCTTTCATCAAGCCGTCGCCCTGGTTTTCGACGGTGTCGTCAGCTACATCAAACGCTTCAACGCCCTGCAGCCCCATCCCGTCCTGGCGGCGTTGGCCGAGCGTCCCCCGAAAAGTCTCCACGAGGCGCTGCAACTGGCCTACATCTACCATGAACTCATCGAGCTGGATGGGATGCAAGTGCGCTCGATGGGCCGGTTCGACCTGCTCTACAACGACTTCTACGTCAACGACCTGGAATCTGGCCGCCTCACCCGGGACCAGGCGAAGGAATTGCTCAAGTACTTCTGGATCAAGTTCTTCGCGAAGACCCAGGGAAGACTCTTTGGCAAGCCGTTCCTCTTCGGGCCGGATGTCAATGCATTCTCGCGCGTGGTTTTCGAGGCGTATCACGAAATGCGAATCGTGGATCCAAAATTCCACGTGCGGGTGGCGAAACGCACACCAAGGGACTTCCTCGGCGAGGTGGTCCAGTGCATCCAGGATGGCTGCACCAGCATGGTGCTCGTCAACGATGACAGGCAGGTCGAGATGCTGTGTCAGAACGGCAAGAGCCCGACTGACGCCAACGACTACGTCCTCATCGGTTGCTACGAGCCAGCGGTTCAGGGCAGAGAACTGAACTGCTCCGGGGCGGCCACATTGAATCTCGCGAAGGCCGTGGAGCAGGCGCTCGCCGCTGGCGAGTACGCCTCCTTCGAAGCGCTGAAGGACGCCTGCCTGGAGGCGCTGGACGCGAGTTTCACCGCCATCGCGGACAGGGTCCGGAGATGGGAGAGGCTGTGGCCGGCAATCAGTCCGACACCATTGATTTCCGGTGCCATGGACTCCTGTCATGAAACGGGCAAAGATATCTCGGAAGCAGGTGCGGAATACAACACCAGCGGGTGCTGCTGCATCGGCATCGCGGACGCGGCGGATTCCCTGGCCGTCATCGAACAGCTCGTCTACAAGGACAAGCTCTGCTCTCTTCACGAATTGAAGAGCGCGTTGGCGGCGGACTGGGAGGGGCACGAAGCGCTGCGCCTTGCCGCCCGGCACCTTGTCCCAAAATGGGGAAACAACGATGATCGCGTCGATCGTTTCGCGGTCGAGATCACCGAGTTTCTGGGAAAGCGGATCAACCGCGAGCCCAACGCCAGAAACGGCATTTTCCAGGCCGCCTTGTATGGCATTCTGCCCATCGTGCAGAAATTTGGCAGACTCACCGGGGCGTTGCCGAACGGCCGTCATGCAGGAGAGCCATTGACGATCAACACCAGCGCCATGGTCGCCATGGACACGAACGGCGTCACCTCCCTCATCAACTCCGTCACCAAGATAAATCTTGCCCAATTTCCCAATGGCACGGTGCTGGATCTCATGTTCCATCCGAGCGCGGTGGGGGGCGAGGAGGGAGTGCAGACGATCATCGCCATCATACGGAGCCATTTCCAGCAGGGGGGAATGGCCATCCAGTTCAACATCTTCGACGCCGACACATTGCGCGACGCCCGCCTATACCCGGAGAAATATGCCAACCTGCAGGTTCGAGTCTGCGGGTGGAACGTCCGCTTCACCGATCTGACTCCCGAGGAGCAAGACGTGTTCATCGCCAAAGCCGAGGCGGCACAACGCAACGGATAGAGCACGGATACAAATCAACGTTTTCCCACGGGGGCGATGTACACGGTGAACTCCTCCTCGCCATCCACACCCAAATAGGTCTCGAAAGCGTGGCGCGCGCCCGCCGACGGCACAGTGCGAAGCGCACACGAGGCATGCAGCACATCACGCACCCCCTGGGTGGCCCAAAGCAAAGCGGACAGTTCCTCGAGAACCAGTGGGAATGGGCTGAAACCGCGCACGCTTTCTCTTTGCCCTATCGCATCCGCGACCGACATGCGCCCCAGTCGAGAAAGCGCAGTTGCCCCGTCGGGCAGGTCAATGCGCGAGACTTCCGGGGGGCACGGCTTTTGCAGTGGCGGCGCGGGAAGATGCCGGTTCTGATCCGTCTGCGAAAAATCGACCTGCTGACGGACAAGATCCTTCAGAAAGAATCGATTTGAGTCGAACTTCTTCTGTCCCATGTTGCCACACATCCTTTCCGGCTCGCCTTCGACGATTCTCAAACGGAACGCACGTCACTACAGGTTCACAGAGTAAATCGTTCCGTCGTGGATCTCGAGATACAGACTAAGGGGATCATGTTGATAGCACGCAGTGCTCCGGCCTTCCTCTCCCCAACGCAGAACGATCCGGCTGGAGTCCCCCGAGAGAGCGTGTGAATCATGGAGTTCGAATCCTTCCATGCGCTTGCCCGACACTGGATCGCGCAGCTCGGCTCTCACATGCCCGCGAATATCCGCGTCCAGAGAGATCTCTCCCCCGTTTTGGACGAAGGGTTTGAACAAGAGGCGTCCGATTGAGTTGGGAGCAGTGGTCATTCCCGCAAACCGCCCACGCCGCCAACTAGCTCCCAGGATCCCCCACCATTCCTCATCGACACCCTCAGGCAGACTGTGATTGTGATGGTTGTTGCCTCCTCGGTAGAGCAGCAGATTTCGATCGTCGGCCACAGATAGCAGGGCGTTGGTCGCGTACACAGACATGCAGTCGGGTTCCGGCACGGGGCCGCGCGGCACAAATCCACCGCGGAGGGGACGTAGCCACTCGCGCCCGTCCCGACTAAAACACATCTCCAGGTCCATGGTCTGGTCCCAGCATGGGTAGTTGCCCAGGAAACCGATCCGCCAATCCTCCTCCCTGTGCTGCGCCAGATAGTAGAACTGCTGACTCAGAGGATCCGAGGCATCGGGCGTGATCACGAGTTCCGCATCACCCCAGTTCAATCCATCCTCGCTCACTCGCCGATGTATGACCCGCAATACTGCGGGCGCATTGTCGTGGGGCGTCCGCCTGCCTGAGCCCTCCTTGTTTGGCAGCAGCCAGACGGAGAACATCTCGAACAATCCCGTCTCGGCATCGTAGTAGACATTGGTGGCGTCGTTGCTGCGCAGACGTTTCGCCGCCATGAAGTCCCAGACGCGCCGGTCCTCGAAACGCCCATTGGGATGGGCCTGTGTCAACCCGGCCGTCCAGCCAGCTTGCCCCACCTCCAAGTCGGAAGGGTGGAAGACGGCAGGTTGGTCGAGCCCCACCGAACGCCAGCGCAGGCCGTCGTCGCTGTCGCTGACAATGTAGCGGATGATCCCCCGATCCTGCCCGTGCAGCCAGCAGTACATGCGCCAGGAACCGTCCGGCAAGCGGACCACGCTAGGTTGTGTGATGTTCGCGCCCTCGGAAAGGCCCTCGATGCGGATATGGTTGGTGTCCCTCCCCTCCCATGTCTCCTGCCCGAGAAGGGGGCGTGTCCACTGAAAGCCATCCTCCGATTCGGCGATGGCGATCCGCATCACGCTGGGTGTCCGCCGCGACACATAGTAGAACATGCGAAACCGCCCATCATCCAACGGAATCACACTGCCGGCAAAGACACTGACACCGCCCAGATCAGATGGACCCTCCCGATCCATGATTACACCATGCTTCTCGACCGGAACTGGCCGCAAAGACAATCCAGACCGATCCAGAAGCGCACGGTCGTCGAAGAAAAATACTCGTCTGTCACTCATTTTCGCACTCCTTTTCCGCATCCTCTGACAGCCGATAGGCACCGCGCCGGATGCCATTGAGTCTCGGCATTCCGTGTTCATTTCGTTCCCC
>JAGLDW010001700.1 GCA_023145395.1 Lentisphaeria bacterium
TTTTCCTCGCCCCACATGCCGCCGTTCATGCAGGCGAGCGCCACTCTGGCCAAATCGCGAAGCGTGCAGAGAACCCCCGATCCGCCCCACGATCCACCCTCGGGCGTGCGAATGCACCAGGCATCGGCGGAGAATCCGATTCGATCCAGGAAACGCGGGCGCATGTAGTCCAGAAAAGGCATGCCCGCGAGTCGCTCGACCGTGGCCGCGAGCACGACGGTTGCCGCAGTGTCGTACGAGAAGACGGTTCCGGGAGGATGGGATGGGGGCCGGTTGAAGAAGGTCCACACCCAATCAGGATCGTCGCGTGTATAGGAGGTTCTCGAATGAGCAGTCGCCATGGTCAGAAGATCCCTGACGGTCGAGGCGGCAATCCACGGATGAAGCTTTTCCGGCAATTTGTCCGGGAAATATCTGGCAACCCGGTCATCGAGACTGAGCCTCCCTTCGTCGATCATCATCCCGACGGCCAGCGAGACGAAGCTTTTGCTGACCGAATACATCCGATGCTTGCGGTCGACCGACCACGGCGCCCAATATCCCTCGGCCGCAATGCTGTTGCGCCGCACCAGCAGGAATCCGTGCATGCAGATTCGCTCGGTGTCGATCCGCCGCAGGAAATTCAGGATCGCGCGCGAGGGGATCCCCAGACTTTCAGGTGAGAATGATGGTGTGAGCATTGTTTCCCTTTTTCGCTGTAGTCAATTTCCGACGAAAAGTTGACACCCTATTCGTGAATAGCGAGGTATGTTGTCGTGGAACGTGGCGACCAAGTGGATTTGAAGTGTCATCTGTTTCTGTGGTAGCACACTGGGAGATATCCTCGCATGAAATGGAAGTCGCATGTTCTTGAGGCTCTCGTCCTCTTGTTCTTCGCGCTGTTCAGCATCCCTTCTTCCTTCGCCCAAATGCCTGAGAACGGTGGATTCGAGGAGCGCGGAACAGCGCCGCCAAAAGGGTGTCTGCGCTTTTTCAGCAAGGCATGGACAGTGGCACTGAACTCGGGCGCCGCGCATTGCGACGCCAGGCTTGCTGGGGATGCGCTTGAGGGAGCCTACTGTCTTGAACTCATCAATAGGACTCCCGGGAGGTTTATTTCGGCCTCGCAGAATGTTCCAGTGTCACCGGGGCGCGAAGTGACTGCGTCGGTCTATGTCAAGGGAACGTCCGGCGCCCGCTGTCTCATGCGATTCCACTTCCTGGACAGCGATGGAAATCGCGTCGGCAAGTACAAGACCATGGGTTCCTCGACGGCTCCCGCAAAATGGACTCGCCGCAACACTCGGTTCATCGTGCCGCCACATGTGCAGAACATGCAGATCACGGTCGAAAACCTGTTGTCCAGAAAGGCGGCATCCGTCTTCTTCGACAAGTACGAACTCTCGGTCGGAAGCGGAACGCTGCTGGAGAACGAGTGGATCCGGGCCAGTGTCAACCCGATGCTCGGGGGCTGCCTTGACAGCGTGGTCCTCCGGAAAGGCGGCGATGTCGAATTGACCCGACCCAACGGTATGACCGCGCCCGGCGGGATGGCCGTGGACATGATCCCCGGCGGGAAGTTCCCCGGTCTCGTGCGTGCGGCTCGGTACGAATGCGAGGTGCTGGAGCCACTCCGCCGGATTCGCGTCTGGCATGTGATCGCTTCGCGCAAGCTCAACGGTCTGAAGGTCGAGAAGACGTATTCCACACCCGCGAACTTGGCCGGTGTGAGAGTGGCTGTGAAACTCAGCAACGGATCGCGCGAACCCATGG
Source organism: Lentisphaeria bacterium (assembly GCA_023145395.1). Classification (GTDB taxonomy): domain Bacteria; phylum Verrucomicrobiota; class Lentisphaeria; order Oligosphaerales; family Lenti-02; genus JAGLDW01. The sequence continues at coordinate 1,753 of JAGLDW010001700.1, forward strand.
CGTTCACATACCGCGTCCACAACGTTTTGAAGGCTGCCGCCGGCACCTACACCTGGCCCACGGCGGACTGGCTCCAGGCATATCACCGGGATCTTGGCGGGAACGGATTTCTGCAGGATATCAAAACCGAGAATCTCAAGTCGGGCTGGATCGGGAGGAGCTTCGCACCCAAACCGCACGGGATTCTCTTCCAATTCGAAAACCGTTCCGTCGCCAAAGCCTACTCGTATTTTGGCCAGGAGCTGGAGACCGTCGAGTGGTACTACCGTCGGATCTCGCTTGCGCCGGGACAGGCCTGGGAAACCACGTACACCGTCTATGCGCTCGGAGCGGAAGGTGCCGTATTCGGCGCCACTGGAGATGTGGCCTTCACCGTAACACCGACAGAGTTCCCGAACGAGGCCTGCAAGGTCGCTGTCTGCAGCCTTGGGGGAGCAAATGCCGGAGAGTTCACGGTGAATGGGATTGCGCGGAGGATCGCCCTATCGCCGGGGCGGTCGGAAACCATGGACATCGCCGGGACGGTGGACAAGGTGGAAGCCTCACTCGGCAAAGCGGCTGCGGCCGTGGGACAGGGGTATAGAGTCGAATACGTCCAGGGCATCGACCTGCCGGAACCGCCCGCGCAGCGTCCCGTGCTGCCCAGTGTCATGCAGGGATACTTCCCCTACGCCATCGACTCTCCGCCCATTTCGTTCCCGGAAGCCGCCGGCAGCTCCAAAGACAGGTTGAGACACCTCTATTCACGGATCATCCGGGAGGCGCGCCGAGACTATTTCAACACGTTCTACAATGGTCGCATGGTCCAGCCTGGCTACCTCAAGCAACTCGTGACCTCCGACGGCAAACATGAGTTCGGCGAACTGGCGCGCAAGTACAACATGCGGTTTGTCACGAACACGGCGCTGTTCGGCCGGGACGACGTGGACTTGGCGGAGTTCGCACCACGGCTGAAGAAGAAGCTCGACTTCTACTTCACTCCGCAAACCCGTCGTTTTCTGGCAACCTACCACGACAGACTGCTCTGCTACTTCACTGGCGACGAACCCATGGGCAAGAACATTCCGGCGATGCTTGAGGCCCACGCAGCCATGCGGAGCATTGATCCCGATCGGGTCTGCCTGCCATACCTGAACCTGAACCGCTACGAATACGCGCCCTATGTCCCCGTCTACCTCGGAGACTTCTATCCAATCAAGCACAAGGACAGCGGCGGGCGCAATCCCTGGAGCATGCAGGGAGCCGTCACGCAGGCTGTGTCGAAGGCGGGACCGGGTGTCCCCGTTTGGGTCATGCCGCAGGGGTTCGCGTACTTCCGCGGGACCTATGCGCTGGCGACCGCCGAGGAGATGCGCCTGATGCTCTACGGCGCCGTCGCGAACGGCTGCAAGGGCATCGTCTTTCACGGTTGGGCAGGCGAGATCCCGTGGCGCACCAAATATGGGTATCACTACAGCTACTTCGACATGCGCCCGACGAGACCGCTGTGGAATGCGATCTCGGAGTGCGGCAGAGAGCTTACTGCCTTTGGACATCTGCTGTTCAACGCGAATCCCGAACGTGCTTTCCGAGGCGCGACGGTTGTGTGCGAGAAGTTCGTTTCCCACGATCGTTTCTA
>JAGLDW010001701.1 GCA_023145395.1 Lentisphaeria bacterium
GCCCTTCAGCTCGTACCGCGCATACACGATGAACGCCACCAGAGCCGCTATCGCCACCCAACAGGCGATCCACCGTCCAGGCTCAGGGCCGTTCGCACGTTCGGAGAACAGCGGCTCCTCCTCCCAACTCGGCAACACCTTCGCTGCGAACACATCCCCTTCCCGAGTGCGCGAGTAGAAGTCCCGCTTCACTCTCACCGTCGTCTCGGTCGGTTCTCCTCGTGTCGGCACACGATACGTCAGCTGCAACTCATAGGGAGGCTTCTTCGCGGCCACTCGGGCCTCCACGTCTCGACCAAACCGGTCGGCAAGTGCCGACGCACACCATGGCACGACGGCAATCAACACAGCTGGCACAGCCACCATCATCGTGCAGAGCGTGAGCATCACAGCCCGGAATGCACGCCCGACCTTGATGCGTCGGATACCGTCCAATTCCTCGGAAAGCGGATGGTCCCAGAGCGGGTTCACCCGTCCCTGCAATTGCGGCAGACGTGCCAGAGCCAACATGAACCAAAGCGCGTCACGATTGGAGTCCGGAACCAGAAACTGTCCGGCCGTATGCTGGATGCGCACACCCGTGACACCGATGCCCGTCAGCCCTTTGGCCAACCAGTCCACACGGTCGATCTCCTTCAAGGGAATACTGTCCATCCCGCCGGACTTGCGCACGACGAGAGCATCCTCCTGAATCGAGAGCCCCTTGTAGCCGTAGCCCATCCCCCCTTTGCCCTCGATTTCCCCGTTCACAAAGGGACGGGTCCGGCGCTCCACTACCTCGGGCAAGCGCTTTGCCACCTCGAACAGAAACGCCTTGCCGCCTCTCTCAAGAGTTCCCAGCGATACGCCCAGGAGCATCTTCCCTTCATCGCTCATGAGACGCAACTGCCCCAGATTGTCCCCTTGCCTGCCAGTCTCCATGGGCAACTGGATGTGCGCAATGTCAGCCCACTGAACCCGCTTCGGGTTACGCACGCCTCTCTCCAGAATCTCCGTGTCGGATAGAAGGTACACGCGCTGTTCACGGCGCGTCTGCCACCGGTACATGAAGTAGCCAAAACCAATGAAGGACAGGCCTAAAGCCAGCCAAGACAATTCGCCGCCCGATGCCACCGCGCCCACCAAACACAGAAGGCCCACAGACAGAAGCATCCCAACTGCGAAGTACAGCGCCCCTCGCTCCCTGCGGGCCCGACATACCACCACGTCAGCTGCTGAAGCGAGTTCGTTAGGTTCCTGCGGGGGCACATCCGGCATTCCCTGTCCTCCATCTGGGTTGCTAACATTTGGGTAGGAGAAAGTAATGTACTCACATTCCGGATTTATAATTTTGGGTTTTAGATCTTATGAGTCAACGTGTTACGACGCAATTATGAGCAATTACGAAACGACTGTATTAATGTAATAGACTATCGACCAGCTTCTTGAAACAATCTGAAATCAGCAATCTCAAATCCAAAATGTGAATTACTCGACTAGGTCGTCGATATTC
>JAGLDW010001702.1 GCA_023145395.1 Lentisphaeria bacterium
TTACGCGGCAGTGGCAGCGACGGTTCACCGAGCGGTCCCGTGCACGGACTGCGAGAGCATAGCCCAGAGCTTTGACCACATCCAAAGGAAGTAGCTTTTCATGCCTGGAACTAAAAAAACGATGCAACAAAACAAACTATTCGGACGCTTTTTTATCATAGACACGCAGGAACAATGTCAATTTCATGTATTCGTCAGAGCATTTTACTCTTCATGAGCTATAGTAAGTCGTACGTTTACAGTGTACACAAAACACATCTCAAATTGCTGCTCACACGGGCAGGAACGACCAAAGGACGAGACTCATGTCACATCAAGGAATACAACCATTCTCCGACGACGAGGTTCGCCGCTACGAGCTTCTGGACGTCAAGGAGCCGAATCTCCTGCGCGGCCAGTTCAGCTATGATCGCGTGCCGCGCATTCTCTTTGACGACAAGACAGTCCCAGTTGATCCGGCGGAGGAAATCTGGATCACCGACACCACCTTCCGCGACGGGCAGCAGGCCCGTCCACCCTACAAACCCAAGCAGATCGTACAGCTCTACACACTTCTGCACCGACTCGGCGGTGCAAAGGGTGTCATTCGCCAATGCGAGTTCTTTCTCTATAGCAAGAGAGACCGCGAGGCGCTCGAGGGTTGTCAGGAACTCGGCTACCGCTTTCCCGAAATCACGGGCTGGATCCGGGCCAACGCCGACGATTTCAAGCTGGTGAAATCCCTAGGGTTGCGCGAGACCGGCATTCTGACGTCCGTGTCCGACTACCACATCTTCCTGAAACTCAAGAAGACCCGCAAAAAGATGCTGGACAGCTACTTGGGAATCGTCAAGACCGCGCTCGACGCAGGGATCGTCCCGCGGTGTCATTTCGAGGATGTGACCCGTGCGGACATCTATGGTTTCTGCCTCCCGTTCGCCGAGAAGCTCATGGAGCTGTCGCAAGAAAGCGGAATCCCCATCAAGATCCGCCTATGCGACACCATGGGCTATGGCGTGACCTATCCCGGCGCCGTCCTGCCCCGTTCGGTTCCAAAACTGGCTCATGCATTCCGCCGCGAGCTCGGCATGCCAGCGGAACTGCTGGAATGGCACGGACACAACGACTTCCAGAAAGTGCACGTGAATGGCACTACCTCCTGGCTCTACGGAGTCTCCGCGCTCAACGCCTCGCTCCTCGGATTCGGCGAGCGCACAGGCAATCCTCCGCTCGAAAGCGCCATCATCGAGTATCTCGCGCTACGTGGTGATGACGATGGTATCGACACCACCGTCATCACGGAGATCGCCAACTATTTCCGCGAGGAGGTCCACGCGGACATTCCGACCAACTACCCCTTTGTGGGTAGCGAGTTCAACACCACCCGCGCAGGCATCCACGCGGACGGGGTGCTCAAGAACCAGGAGATCTACAATATCTTCGACACGGCGAAGTTGCTGAATCGCCCGCTCAAGGTCACTGTCACCGACAAGAGCGGCATGGCGGGCATCGCCCACTGGCTCACGCAGTATACCCTCGAGAACAGCGACGAAGACAAGGCCGAACCCATCAGCAAACGCCACCCCGGCGTGCGGCGCATCTACGAGTGGGTCATGGAACAGTACGCCCAGGGCCGCACCACGGGCATCGCCCATGATGAAATGCTCGCCCAGGCAAAACGCCACATGCCCAGCCTCTTCGAATCCGATTTCCAGAAGGTGAAGAAGACGGCGATGGAGATGGCGCGCAGGCTGACAAGCCACATCCGCAGTTCCCCCGATGTCCTCTCGCTCGATGAACACCGGATGGGAAGCTTCCTCACGGATGTGGTCAAATCCGAGCCATCCATTCATCTTCTGGCCGTGACGGACGTCGATGGGCGCCGGATCACCCAGGTGCATACTCAGAGAGGCGAAAAATGCATGTTCCGCTCACTGCTCAAAGAGAACTTCTACGAGCATGAATGGTTCAGGAATGTGGTCGACAATGGCGACTCCTACATGTCCGACCTATATTTCTCACGCTTCACCGACAAGCTGATCCTGACATTCGCCGAACCGATTCGCGACAAGACGGGTAAGATTGTCGCGGTCCTGGACGTGGACTTCAAATTCGATGTGCTGACAAATCTCGTCAACACACTGCCCGACGATATCATCAAAGAGACCGACAAGTGAGCGGAGACCAACCTGTGAGCGACCAACACGAGAACTCCGAGCACAACAGTCGGGATGGCGAGAGGACGGAACGGGATCACGCTCGGCGCGACGACAGACGCCCACCGCCCAGACGAGACGACAACCGAAGCGGCGGTGGCGGAGGCGGTGGATACCGCGGAC
>JAGLDW010001703.1 GCA_023145395.1 Lentisphaeria bacterium
GTCTGGTTGATCCTCTTGTTGGACGGTCTCATATCTATGGGTTTTTCTTCAAGCGTTTTTCATGGCGTTTGAGGGCAGTGTGCGAGGCGTGAATTGGTTTTGAACGATTCGGAACGGATTTGGCGGCTTTACGAGGGGCGCAGAGAGATGGGAAATGGTGTAAAAGGCCGAGTGTGTGCAGAGCAGTAACGTGTGTGGATCTTGAAACGGTCGAATGTGGGGGTGTGGGATCATGCGGCTTTTCTCCGGGGCGGTGAGTGAGCGCGACGGACGACCTGGACCGTGACGAGTCTGGTGTGGCAGTGGGGGCAGAGATCGCCGGTGAAGTCCGGGAACATGCGGTGGAGTAGCTCGTGCGTGTCGGGCGGTTCGGCTTCCGGTTCGTAGGGGGGCTGGCCAAGTTGCGAGCGGGCCTGGTTGAGTTTCTCGCGACAGGCGCTGTGATAGAGCCCGTAGACCCGCGCGCAGTGCGTGCCTTTTTCCGGCGCGTGGGTGAGCAGGCGCAGGACGAAGTCCTGGGCGGCCAGGTTGAATGTGGGCCGCGAATGCTTCTCCGGATGGGCGTAACCGATCGTGACGCGTCGGCCATCGTAGGCCAGGATGCGCCGCTCGGAAAGGGGCCCGCGCCGAATGTAGCGCCCGGCGTACTTCATCACGCCGCGCGCCTGAGCGTAGGCCGGCTCGATCTGCATGTGCCACTTCACGCGGCCAAGTTTGTTGAACAGGTTGAGGCATTGCCGAACGCTCATGTCCGGCGGTGGCACCAGGATCTGATCCTCGGGCTTGGGCTTGCCGGTGGCGGTGTGCGTCTTGAAACCTTCGCGCAGGTAGGCCAGAAACTTGCCTCTGAATTTTGCGGCAAGCACCGGCACGGGCAGGAAGTACTCGAGATCTGCGGAGACCCACTTGCCGCTGGGGCTGAGGCCACCGGAGGTGATGATGAAGTGCAGATGCAGGTGCTCGCCGAGCTCGTCCGACCAGCTCTGAAACACGGCGATCACACCCGGCAGTGCGCCGAGATGACCCGCGTCGGCCAGCAGCTCGCGCAGCGTGTGCCAGGCCGCCTGGAAATAGAGGTTCGTGAACCGCTTGCGATTCCATCGCCACAGCGGGCGCAGTGAATCCGGCGAGGTGAAGACAATCTGATGGTGCGCGCAGCGAAGCTCCTTCGTACTCTGGCGCTCCAGCCACAGCTCGGTCTCGGTCGCCCCGCACAGCGGACAGGCGCGGTGCCGGCACGAGTTGTTCAGATGGATGCGGTAGTCCCCGTTCGGACAGATATCAACATGGTAACCCTGCCAGGGTGTCCGGCATGTCCGGATGTTCTGCGCGGCCCAGCGACTACGCGCGTCGAGTGAACGCCCCGCATCAATGGCGGGAAAGTGCTCATCGAATATCCGTTGGACAATCCCCGGCTTCATCCGGCATAACTCCCGGCTTGAGTTCTCCCTTGCACTGCCCCAGAAGCTCGGCGGCTTCCTTCTCGCCAAATTCAGCCACCATCTGCGGCCACAGTTCCGAGTTGCGTATCTCCTTCTGAAAGTTGCGCGTCAGCACTTCTTGGGCATGGCTCAGGAAACCAGATTCGGTTCCGCTTTGTCTAGCCTTAAGACGCTTGCCTTTACCCATCCCGATCGCACCCACATCCAAATCTTATTTTTTCGTCCAACGTTTAGGATAACCAGCACCGCGACCAGGCTATCGAGCGAAGCGAGCCAATCACGATCGCCGGTGTCTGGTTGATCCTCTTGTTGGACG
>JAGLDW010001704.1 GCA_023145395.1 Lentisphaeria bacterium
CCCCGCTGCCGAACAGGTTTGATGCGCTGATGTCGACGACGAGCATGACGGTCATCTCGCGCTCTTCGACAAATTTTTTAATGTGCGGCCATCCGGTGCGGGCGGTGACGTTCCAGTCGATGGAGCGAATGTCGTCGCCGGGGACGTACTCGCGCACTTCTTCGAACTCCATTCCCTGTCCCTTGAAGACCGAGTGATAGCGTCCGGCGAATACATCCTGTACCGCGCGCCGAGTGCGGATCTCGATGCGTCGAATCTTTTTGAGTGTTTCGCGGGGAATCATGGGGAAGGTTTCAGGTTTCAGGAGTCCAAATGGGGAAGGCCGGAAAATTGATGTTTCAGATTGTTGCGCATGGTTTCAAGCTGCTCCGGGCTCAGGGAACTTCTGGCGCCAACCTTTTCCCGCATCACAATCCGGATGGTAAAGGGTGGCATCCTGTCCGGAATACTGGGTTTGGATCTTTCTGTTTTTGTTTTCATCATTTCTTCTCCACATTCTGAATGCTGACTCCTGACTTCTGACTCCTCTCTTATGGCACGGGCAGTTCGTTGAGGAGCGTTGCGACAATCTTGTCGGCGGTGAGCTCTTCGGCTTCGGCTTCGAACGAGGGAATGACGCGGTGGCGGAGCACATCGGGGGCGATGGACTTCACGTCCTGCGGCGTCACATAGCCGCGGCCCTGCAGAAAGGCGTGGGCGCGGGCGGCGAGCGTGAGATACAGCGTGGCGCGCGGAGAAGCGCCGTAGCGGATGTTGTCCTGGAGCGCGGTGAGGTTGTAGGCCATTGGATCGCGTGTCGCGAAGACAATGGAGAGGATGTAGTCCTTAATCTTGTCGTCCACATAGATTTCATCGACGATTTTGCGGGCCCGGAGAATTGTGGAGGCTTCCACGACTGAGTTGACCTTATGAGTCACATTCGTTCGGGCATTGGCATCGAGGATGCGTCGCTCTTCCTCCAGCGTGGGATAGTTGACGACCAGCTTCAGCATGAAGCGGTCGACCTG
>JAGLDW010001705.1 GCA_023145395.1 Lentisphaeria bacterium
CAGCGCCGTCGCACACAGCACGGGCTGTTGCGCAACCCGATTGCCGAACGCGGTGTCATCGACTTCACAATCTACCAATCGGTCGCCATCACGGACGCCATCCGCGTGATGGCTCGGGCATTCAAGGACGCCTGTGACTGGCGCAAGCTCGTGTACGTGTTCTACGGCTACACGTTCGAGCTTGCAGGCCTCCAGGAGGGGATCAGCCAGTTCGGACATCTGGATTTGGACGCCGTGCTGGACGATCCGGCCATTGACGTATGGTGTGGCCCGAGCGGATATGTCGATCGGCGCAACGGGGGCAGTGGTCCGATCATGGCACCTGCGGAAAGCTGCAATGCACGCGGACGGGTCTGGTGCAACGAAGACGATCTACGCACGCATCTGAGCAAACCGGATGCAGGCTGGGGGCGAGTGGAGACGGAGGAGCAGACCCTCTGGGCGCATCGGCGGAACTTCATGGCCTCCTACGTGCGACGTTCGCAGATGTGGTTCATGGATCAGGGCGGAAACTGGTTCGAGGACGATGCGATCTGGGACAATCTGGCTCCCCTTCGCGATCTCTACCTGGACTTTCTCAAGGCGCCTTTTCCGCTGCAAAGCGATGTGGCAGTGGTGGTCGACGAGGCAAGTCTTTGTCAGGTGGCGTACGGCATCGAGATCGGTCTGCCGCTGCTGTATGACCTGCGCAGCGAGATCAACCGCATGGGCACGACGCCAGAGCTTTGGCTCCAAACCGACTATTTGCGAGGCAAGGTGAGGGGCAAGAAACTGGTCATTTTCCTGAATGCCTTTAGTCTGACGGCATCCGAGCGAGAAGTTGTGCAGCGCAATCTGCGCCAGGACGGGGCAACTGCGCTCTGGTTCTATGCGCCCGGTGCGCTCATGCCGGATGCGGATACTCCCGCAGATGCCTACGATCCCGCGCATATCGCCGAGTTGACTGGCATCCGTGTTGTGGAGCGCGACGGCGATGTCTCCCCCGCCATGCGCTGCATTCCCAACCATGCATTCTGCGAACATATGCAGCCTGAGGCAGTGATCGCACCCGATGACATCGCGGCAAACTGGGAAGATCGCGATGAAAAATTCCAGTTTCGCCAGATGACGTATCCTCCCCGGGACAAGCTGCATCCTCTTTTTGCAGTTTCGGATCCGGATGCTGTGGTTTTCGGACAGTATGTCGACAGTGGGGAAGCCGCCATGGCCGTCAAGCAGGCGGATGGCTTCCGCAGCGTCTTCGTCGGGGGCCTGACTCTTCCTGCGCGAATGCTGGCCAATATTGCACGCAGTTCGGAGGTGCACTTGTACAGTGCCCCGGGGGACGTGGTGTACACGGACGGACACGCTCTGTCGATCACGGCGTGCTCAGCTGGTCGAAAGACTCTGAGTCTGCCCGCGTCAGCGAAGATCACGGATGCGCTGAGTGGGGAGTGCATCGCGTGCGGCGACCGCTTCTCCGTGGATCTGCGTCTAGGCGAGACGCGCGTGTACCAAATCCGCTAGACGCGCAAACTCACTGTGCGGACTCCGCATCTTCCTGGAGGGTGAGCGGCCCGCGAGCCGTGCCCTGCGGAGCACCCAAGCAGGTGACAGGCAGCAAACCCTTGACACGGTATATCCTTCCACATACCTTTCACAAAGAGAGGTGTCTACCTCCTCGGCTGAGGCGGTAATCACTCACATTTCGAATCTCGTTTTGAGGCGGATTCGA
>JAGLDW010001706.1 GCA_023145395.1 Lentisphaeria bacterium
CGCCGCAGAGGGGATTCGGTTCACTCAGTTCTATGCGACCAGCAACATCTGTTCGCCGTCGCGCCGCGCGCTGCTGACCGGCCGGTACCAGAGCCGTCTCGGGGAATGGGCGGAAGCCTATCGCGGTACGCCGACCTGTGACGCGATCTCGGGGGCCGACGAACCGTGTTTCGCGCAGTACCTGAAGAAAGCGGGGTACGCGACCGGCAGTTTCGGCAAGTGGAACATCGGTGAGGTCAACGGTGTGTCGACGCATGTCGGGGGCGGAATAGAACAGCCGATTTGAGGCAGGATGAAACTACCAAACTCTGGCGGCGTGAATTCCCTGGGGTGATCGGTTTTTTCCGAGAATAGTCTTTTTGTTCCCGTTTTCTTCGGCTACTTCCAGTCCATTCTCAGATGTTTTTTCCCTGAGCTGTCGCGGCGATCTGTTCTTCCCTGGCGTTTCTTTCTGCCATTTTCATCCCCCCCTCCTTCGAATATACGAGCTCTTCTTCTGCGTTTTCTTCCCCTCCGTGGTCAATGCCGGGCTGAGGGATAGGCTGGCACTGGTGGCGTGGTGTCGGGTATCGGTCGAGCACGAACCGTGGACGTGGTGAAGGTGTCTCTCCCAGGGATGAACCGGCCGCAACAAGCCCGGTAGAAGCCGGGCAGAGCCACCTGGGAGAGACACTACTATGATAGAGCGCGAGTGCCCGTGTTGTCAAGAGCTGTTCACGCCAAACAAGTACCATCCCGAGCAGGTGTTCTGCTCGAAGCCGGGGTGCCGCAGGGCCAGCCATGCTGCGGCTAACCGCAAGTGGCGTGCGGCCCAGCGCCTGCACGATCCGCTTGCCGAGTCGCAGCGCAAGCGTCGCGCCCGTAGTGGCCGGAGGCTCCAGCTGTCGCGGGAACTGAGTGGTTGGCGCCGGCAGCTTGCGCGCCAGCAGATGCTGCTGCTTGGCATGCTCGGTTTGCTGGCGGGCACGACCTGCGATGATCTTGCCGCAACCATATCACACTGCCTGGATGCGGGGCGGGAACTGTTGCGTGCGGAGGCGAGCTTGTGGGAGGATGTGGCGGGAAAATTGTGTCCGGGATTTGGTTTTTCTGAGGGAGAGAGCCGGGATATGGCTTCGGCAACATGTTGATGAACAGTGAATAACAACTCGTCCAGGATATGGCTCGACAGCTTGTGATTCGGTGCGATGTTGCCTCTTGATGGATGGATCCGATGAGCGATCCGCAAGCAGACAAGGAGCAACTTGATGAAGCCCAAACGCATCCCCGACCCATCGCATCTGCGGCGCTGTCCGAAGCAGTTCAGTTGGATCGATCACCGATTGGTCCGGCTTGGACATGTGCGTGGTCGCAGCGCTCACGCCCTGGCGCTGTATCTGATCCTGGTGGCGGTCGGCGATGCCGATGGTGTGTCGTGGTACGGCGATGAACGGCTCGGCCTGGAACTGGGCTGCTCGGTCGGCACACTGCACAAGGTGCGCGACGAACTGACCGACGCGGGACTGATCGCCTATGATCGTCCGTTCTACCAGGTACTGGAGCTCGCCGACCAACCCGCAACGATGCCACAGCTCGGCGATGCCCTCGATCGGCTTGCACACAAGGGGGAGCGAGGATGATCAACTACGAGCAGTTCCATCAGATCAAAGCGTTGCAGGAGTGCAGGCTTAGCGCGGGCCAGATCGCGCAGCAGACAGGCATCTCGGAAAAGACAGCCAGGCTGTGGATGAAGCGTGAGAACTACGCGGTGAATCGCAGCACGCAGCCTCGGGCGAAGAAACTCGATGCATACAAGGAGCACATCGCTCGATTGCTCGTCGAGTGTGATTCCTACAGCGCGACACAGCTCTTCGACAAGCTTCGGCAGGACGGCTATGAGGGCTCCTACACGCTGGTCAAAGAATACGTGCGCAAGGTCCGTCCGAGCAGGAAACGGGTGTACGAGGACCTCGTTTTCGCCCCTGGTGAAGCCGCGCAGGTCGACTTCGGCGAATGCGCCCTGACCGAGGTAGGCAACACTCGGCGCAAGCTCTATGTCTTTGTCATGGTACTGTGTCACAGCCGCCTGATGTATATCGAATTCATCCTCCGCCAGACCCTGGAGCACTTCCTCGCCTGCCATCGTCACGCCTTCGAGGCATTCGGCGGCGTGCCGCATGCAATGATCGTCGACCGCACCAAGTGCGCCATCCTCGGCAACGATCGTTTCGGCAAGCCGATCCCCAATCCGCGCTACGATGATTTCCGCAAACACTACGGCTTCGAAATCAGGGCTTGCGGGCCCCGCAAGCCCTATCAGAAAGGGAGGGTGGAGGCAGGCGTGAAGTACGTCAAGATCAACCTCATGAACGGACGGGGAATCGAGCCGTTCGAGGTAGTTAGGGCGGCCGGGACGGAGTGGACCCGGACCATAGCCAACCAGCGCATCCATCGCACTACCGGACGCCGTCCCGCCGAGCTCTTCGAAGAGCTCGAGCGCGGGGCCATGCTGCCCCTGCCGTTGCTACCCTACGATTGCTCGATCGTGCAGGACAAGCGGGTCGATAAGCAGGCACGCTTCCATTACGAGGGCAACCGTTACAGCGTCCCGCCGCAATACGCACCGGGGAAAGTCACCGTCCACGTCCTGCCCGAGAGCCTGACCGTGTACTGCGATCACAGGCTGATCGCCCGGCATGTACGCTGTTACGAGAAGCGTGCCGAGGCAATCGTCGATCCCGACCACAACATCCAGCTCAGGCGTCAGCGCCGACGCAGCGAAGACCGCAAGCTGGTTCAGCGCTTCCTCGCCTTGGGCCAACCGGCAATCGCCTACTACCAGGGCCTGCAACAACGCTCGATCAACGAACGCTCCCACGTGCGCAAGATCCTGGCGTTGGCCGAATATCACGACCGGAACAGTGTGCGCCAGGCGCTCATCGACGCAGCGGCTCACGGCGCCTTCAGCGCCGAATACATCGCTAACCTGCTACAGTTCAGACACGCCGTGAGTGAGCCCTCGCCCCTGCACCTGCCCCGCAACCAGGAACTCCTGGAGATCGAACTGCCGGAGCCCGATCTGGCCGTATACGACAAGAGGTGGGCGCCCGGCCCAAGTTCTGCAACCGACCCAACACCAACCGACAACAAGGAGTAGTACCATGGACACCCTCAAGACGCTGCAGAAGGACCTGGAGCATCTCAAGCTCGACTATCTGTGCGAGAACTGCGAAGTGGCAGCCGGCAAAGCGGCCCGGGCCGGCCTCTCGCATCTGGAGTTCCTCGCCCAGTTGATCGCCGCCCAGCGCGACCGCCTCGACGAGCGCGCGACCAAACGCCGCATCCGCAATGCCCGCCTCCCGTTCGTGCGCACCCTCGACACCTTCGACTGGACCTTCCCCACCACCATCAATCGATCACAGATACAGAACCTGTTCCATCTGCGCTTCCTGGACGAACCGGGCAACGTCGTGTTTCTCGGCGAGACCGGCGTCGGCAAGACGCATCTGGCCATCGCTCTGGCACACCATGCCTGCATCAACGGACACCGAGGGCTGTACACCACCGCCATCGATATCGTCAATCACCTGCTCGCCGCCAGGCAGGCGAACTGCTTCGCCGCAGAGCTGCGAAAGTTCCTCCGACCGCCGCTGTTGCTCATCGACGAACTCGGATATCTACCCATCGACCAGCAAGGAGCCGACTGCCTCTTCCAGGTTGTCTCACAGCGCTATGAGCGCGCCTCGACCATCCTCACGACCAACCGCAAGTTCAAGCATTGGGGCAAAACCTTCAACAACGACAACGTGCTCACATCCGCACTGCTTGATCGCCTCCTGCATCGCGCCGAAGTCGTCGTCATTGAGGGGCCAAGCTATCGGCAGACGCATTATCGCTGAGGCGGCCGCAGTATCCGAGAATACGCAGAAAACAACCCAAACCGAAGCGCGAGGAGCGGCTCTTTACGCCGACCGCGCGTTTTGGCCTGGAAAACACAACCGCGCCAGAGGGCCTGCAGCAACACCGCCGGGGTTTTCGGGGCAAAAACAGCATGAAGCGGCACCCCAAACAAGGTACATCAAGACCGCATTCAGCACGCCCCGAGTGAACTCCGGCAACCGGCGCTCCGCCAACCACGCGCACTCACCACCGACTCACGCCCAATGACCTGACGGCCAAGCCCGCCGAAGGGCACCCGAACACCCCAGACAAAGCCGCGAAAACGCTGCTGCCCACCGTCAACCCACGCCGAACAGCAGCTCCCGCAGGCGCGCTACCCCATGCCCATTCGCCGAAAAACGGGAGGCCAAACCCGCCACAATCCGGGAGGACTCCGCCGCCGCGCACAGTGGAGGCAAGAATCCCTTTCCGGGCAAACTCCATCAATCAGGTCAACGACCACTGAGATGCTTGTGTACGAGAATCCACCGACACTCCGTGTCATTGCAGGACGACATACATGGCGTCAGCGGGGAAGTCGAAAACTCCTTCCCGCAGGCGTATCGTGTCCACTGGCATGCCATTCATATCGAGTACGATAGCTCGAGTCAGCCGCGCATTCCGCAGGTGAATGCGAATCCGCGGCGAGACGACAGTCCATGGGGCCCTGCCATAATTTGTGACTCGCCAGCCGTCCACTGCCTGGCCCCCCTTCGGGGTAATCGTGTGGGGCCGGCAGGCCCAGTCGGTCGGTCTGCAAGGCATGCCTACCTGCACCAGAATGCTGCCGGACCGCCGCAGTGGCTTGTCATCAAAATCCGGTCAAACCGCTGTAGACGCTCACCAGAAAAGGTCCTTCAGCCGCAAA
>JAGLDW010001707.1 GCA_023145395.1 Lentisphaeria bacterium
ATTCCGACAAGGTGCCGTCACGCACCCGGTGCCATAACCGAAATAGCGTGCAGCTTTTAATCACCAGTTTGCGACCGATACGGCCCGCCTCGCCGGCTCGCAGGCTGTAGGCGACGAAGTCGCGCAGGAGGTGGGCCCAGCAAAACTGTCGTTTGCCCGGGTGTCCGTTGTAGGCGCCCGCCCGGTCGGTGACCAGGACCCCGGCAAAATCTCCAAGTAGCTCCATCGCGGCTTCTTTTGACCGCCGCAAGTGGATCATGAAGACCGCCACGGTCCCCGTCGTCGCCAACCAGAGCCAGGCCTTCTGTCTGCCCTCTCGCCAACCGGTTTCATCGGCGTAGATGGTTTTGGTCCCAGACTGAATGTAGTGCTTGGCCTCATCCACTGGCGCTTCCAGGGCGTCGCTTACCCTCGATTCGATAGCGGATATCGAGCCCACGGCAATTGGGATATCGAATAGCGTCTGGAGCAACTCCTGGACGCCCCGCTTGCTCATCCGGTAGGCGCCTGTCAGGTAGGCGATCACCACCATCGTGCGGAGGCCAAAGTTCCCAGCCGGAACGCTCGCCGGCAGCGACGCCCGAGTGCTTTTCCCACAACAGGAGCACGGCAACGAGGCCATCTGGTACTCGGTCACGCGCGGCTTGATGTTAGGAATCTCCCAGACCTGGTGCCGAATGGGATTCGGATCATCACCGGTAAGATTGGTGCCGCAATGCTCGCA
The DNA here is from genome assembly GCA_023145395.1 of Lentisphaeria bacterium. Taxonomy (GTDB): domain Bacteria; phylum Verrucomicrobiota; class Lentisphaeria; order Oligosphaerales; family Lenti-02; genus JAGLDW01. Next base: position 725 of record JAGLDW010001707.1, read on the forward strand.
TTGGCCCGGGACGAGCGTCTGGATCTCATCGACCTCTTCAGGGTCCAGCAGCTTCCGGTGGTGCCCTTTGTGCCCAGGCTGCCCGCCGGGTTTTCGCTTCCGGGCGCCCCCTCGCTTGCCCTTCAGTTCTCGTTTTCCCCTGGCCGCAAGGGAATCGCTTGAGGGTGGCTTCGACGAGTTCGTCGAGTCCATCCCGAGTTGGAGCTTCAGTTCATCGTTCTCCGCTTCCAGATCTCTGACCATCACGACGAGGTCGCTCTTCGACTTCCTGAAGAGTTGATCCTGCTGGAGTGCTGATTTTCGCCCTCCCGTGCTGGCTCGTTTCTGCTTCATACGGGATACAGAAACACATAACACGCCAACTTAATACCCTCTATGCGGAATTATTTTCCTACCCGACCGAGCCCGCCCTTA
>JAGLDW010001708.1 GCA_023145395.1 Lentisphaeria bacterium
TCGGGACTCGCCGCCGGGGCGGGAGCGGTCACGGGCGGCGGCGGGGAGGGAATGGAGGGGAGAGGCTCAGAGGTCGGCGTCTCCCCCTGCGTGTCCGGCGGGGGTTGTGGGGGTGGAGGGGTCGGCTCCGGCGTTGACTCAGGTTCGGGCGCATCGCGTAGCAAGTCGAAGAAACGGGGGTGGGTACTGAGTGCCTTCCACATGCGGCGGTCCAGCGAGACTTGATGCAGACGACTCACCTTTCCCTTGCGAAAGTCCAGCAGAATTTGATCCACCGAATGCGGCCCAGTTACTTTCCCACGCCAGCGCAGAAAATAGGCGTCCGCTTCCGTGCTGGTTTCTGTTTCCTTGTCTGGCGCATCGTTCATGGCGCTCCGTTCTCACCCTCCTCGAAAGGCCAGGAGAGATAGCGTCCCTCTTTCCTTGCCTCCGGGTTCATGAGTTCCGCGCGCAACGCGTCGGCATCCACATTGCATCGCCTGGCGATCTTCTCAATGATCTGCGTGGTGGTGGTGCCCTGTTTGGGTCCAAAGAGCAACTCGCCGGGACGCAGGGCACTGTCGGCCATAGCCTGTTTGAGCTGTCCATCCTCGCCTCTCCGGGCTGCCAGCTTGAGCATCATGCTTTCCCCGTTGCCAATCTCCCGCAGGACCCAGATTTCTGTTGGGGGCGTCTTGCGGTTCAGCACCCAGGGATCCTCCCCCGGCAGCACGCCTCTGCGGCCCACCCATTCGATACCTCTGGCCAAACAGACGTCCGTGGCGGCCACACGCAAGAAGCAGCCGTTGATCAACTGCACCGGATTGAAACGGTATTTCTTTTTTCGCAGCAAATGAACAATCTCATTGCGTTCCAGGCGATAGGAGCGCGTGTTCTGGCAAAACCAGTTGGTTTCCAGTTCCAGTTTGCCAGCGTCTTCCTTGAACTCCAGCAAGGAAGGGGGAAGACACCAGGTGCCAACGAGACGCTCCAGGTGTCCGATGAAATCGACCATGAGGAGAAGAACGACGCGGGGCTCCAGTTCGGCCGTGGCCCGGTCCGGGCCAGCCGCCGAGGCCAGCCAAACTTGGTG
>JAGLDW010001709.1 GCA_023145395.1 Lentisphaeria bacterium
CTGTCGCCACCCCAGTCCCGAGAGCGTGGTGCCATGAGGCCGCTTCTGCGCGCGCTGCGCTCTTGGTCCTTCCTCTCCCCTAGCCTGAGTATTTTCCTCTACGTGTTGGTCGAGGCCTCGATCGTGGTGTACGCCAACCTCTACCTGCGCCACCTCCATCACGCGCCCGAAAACTGGGCCATCTACACCCTCTCGCTCTTCTGGGCTCTGATGCTCGTCGGTCGGGGTCTCTGCGCGTTGCTGCCTGAGCGCCAGTCTTACGAGCGGATGGTCGGACTGCTGTTCGCGCTCTCCGCCATGGGTATGCTTTTGCAGGGCATGGCCGACTCCTGGCGCGCCAGCGTGGTCGTCTTCGCGCTCTGCGGACTGCTCTTCTCGGGAATTTGGCCTCTCCTCGTGGCTCTTGCCTCTGCCAGAGCTGGCGCCGGACCGCATCATGCCAGTCTTGTGGGGTTGACCATTGCGGCCGGGGCTCTTGGCTGCATCGCGGCGCCGCCGCTGATGAATGCGCTGCTGACCTGGCTGCCGGAACGCCTCATCTTCGCGGTACTGGCCCTGCCGCTGGGACTCGCAGCCGTCTTCGTCATGTGGCTCCCGGCGCGAAACCCGTCTGGCTCGCCAAAAGCGGTCTGACGCGGCAGGTCCTACTTCAGAAGCAGCTCCACAGTCAACAAGATACGAATCACGCTTTTTTACACGCTTCCGCATGCTCACTGTGTGGGCTTACGTATCCGCCCTTCCCGTTGAAAACGGCACCACCCCGTGGGTTTGCCCTTGCCTGTGTGCGGGTGTTTGGCTTACAGTTTGACCGTTCTTCACGACGCATCGGCCCGCATGCGTGGGCTCAATCTGAACGGAGTCTGGTCACATGGCTAAGAAACAGGCGGCGATTCGCGTTTTTGACACGGACAAACGGATCCGACTCGGCATCTGGGGGCTCGGGCGGGGGATGAGTTTTTTCAAAACCTGTCACTACCTCAACATCGATGTGGTCGCGGGTTGCGACTTCAACGCGCACATGCGGGAGAATTTTCATAACGCGTGTCCCGATGCCTTTGTGACCGATGACGAAG
>JAGLDW010000171.1 GCA_023145395.1 Lentisphaeria bacterium
AAATCACCGAGTTGCTGATTCCAAAACTAGTGCAAAAAAAAGCAAACTCCCTTTCCCAATCGGTTGGCCTTCCGGCGCCGTTGCGCACCGCAGTTTGGGCTCAAGATCAGTACTCCATGCCTCCAGTTCTCCACCACTCCGTCACCCTGTGGGATGACTGTGATCTGTCAGGAAAACACCGGACGCCCAAAGCATGTTTTCCTGACACACACCACCTCGCCTTGTCAGGAAAACGGGAAGGGAGGAAATAATTTCGCACCCAAATTCGCACAGGTCGCTGGGTTGCGGAGGCAAGCGCCGCACCTATACTTGAACTCGGGGTGGGGGAAGATTCTTTTCGTTATACGGGACAGTAGAACCATGAGACAACCATTCGAGGACGGTCGAGACTGGTTTCACGCGGCGCGCTTCGGACTCTTCATCCACTGGGGGGTCTATGCCGTTCCCGCCTGGCATGAACAGATCCAGTATCGCCAAGGCCTGTCGCGGCAGCAGTACCAGACCTTTGTCAATCAGTTCAACCCCATCCGCTTCGATCCCGATGCGTGGCTTGATCTCGCCGAATCCGTGGGAATACGCTATCTGACGTTCACCACCAAGCACATCGATGGGTTCTGCATGTGGGACTCCGCACACACGGACTACAAAGTGACCAACACACCCTACGGACGCGACACCCTCGCCATGCTGGCAGATGCCTGCCACCGGCGCTCCTTCCCACTTTGCCTCTATCACTCCTTCGTCGATCACAACCACCCAAACTATCCCAACCAAGGGAGAGCCCACGAATTGCCAGGACCTCTGCCGGGAGATGCCCCCGACACGGCAGAGTATCTTGAGTATCTCCGCGCCCAAGTCCGCGAACTGTGCACAAACTATGGTGAAATTCATGGCATCTGGTGGGATGCGAACCGACTTGAGATCGAGGATCCCGCACTCAACGACATGGTTCGGAAACTTCAGCCCAACGCCGTGATCAATTGCCGGGGACTCGATTCTGGAGACTTTGACGTGTTCGAGCGTGACTACCGGGGCGAAGTCAACGAAATCCGCTCCTTCACAAAGCCCACCGAGGCCTGCCAGGCTCTCGGCACGCAAAGCTGGGGCTACCGGGAGGGGGAGGACTACTACACGCCCCACTATCTCATGCAGAGCATCGACCGGATGATGGCCAAGGGAGCGAACTATCTGCTCAATATCGGACCACAAGCTGACGGGACCATCGCCCCGAAAGACCAGGCGATTCTGAAACGCATCGGCGACTGGTACGGCCGCGTAGCCGAAGCCTTCCACGAGACCGAATCAGAGCCAGACGCCATCTGCACGCGCGAGGCGTTGGTCACCAGACGCGGCGACACATTCTACATCCACCTGGACTCGTTGACTGCAGATGCCATCGTCCTCGCCCCCATGGACCGGGCGCCACAACGAGCCACACTCCTGAATGACGGGCGCGAACTAGAGACGCGGGTGGAGACAGTCCCCACACGCTTCAGGGACGAACGGCCCTGCCTGCGCGTCCGGAATCTGCCAATCGACGAGTTCCACAGCGAAATCATGGTCCTCAAGCTGGAGTTTTAGGACTCACATTTTGAGTTTCGTTTTGAGGCGGATTCGAGTGTGCGATTCACCGTCCGGACTGTTTTCGTTGTTCGCGCATCGGCGCGGGCGCCGACGCAGGAAAGCGCAGGCGGGCCTGCGCACTCCAAAGATGC
>JAGLDW010001710.1 GCA_023145395.1 Lentisphaeria bacterium
GACTTCGCGAGCGATCTCGTCGGAAAGCAGAACCCCCTCTCGCTCCGCGTCCTTCTTAAGCTGTTCGTGCTCCTTGTGCAGATCCTCCATCCGGGTGAGCAGTTCCTCGTTCACGTACACCTGTTCGAGCACATTCCGAAAGAAGATGAGATACTCGCCCGCGAGCTTTCCGTATGTTTTCTTCGCCCCGGCCAGTTCTGTCATCAGGGGTAGCACGTCGCTGGCGTCGTGAGTCAGCAGGATGGACTGCCGGCGCAGAATTTCCGCGCGCAGTTCGTCCTTGGTCACCCCTTCGGGCAATGCGGAGTCCGCAGCCCGCAGGGGAGTACTCGACAGTGCGAACAACAGAGCTAGGGAAATGTTCAGTATACGGTGCATGGTTTCTCCTATCCTCTATGGTTGTGCGGCGGCCTTTTGCAGCGCACGTTCCTGCTCCACGTCTTCGCGCGCCTGATCCACCGTCTTGATGTAGAGCTTCGCGGCCGTAACCAGAAGGTCCATCAGATCCTGCAGGTCGCTCTCCCGGTAGCAGGGGGCAACGACTTGCGTTCTCGGCGTTGCGATTTCGGCAGGGACGTTAAACACCATGTCGCAGAGGATGAGATCGCCCTGCCTATGGAAAAACTTTGTTGGTCCCTTCGCGGCTTTCTTGATGATCGCCCGGGCTTTCTCGTAGAACTCCTGGGTAGCGGTATCGTCCTGCGGAGACCGCAAGTCGTAGTACACCTTTTTCAGCGGTGTGTCTGTGCCAATTTCGAGTTGCTTGCGGAAGGCTTTGAAAGTCTGGCAGGCGTAGGTGTGGATGTTTTCCGCGATGGGTTGGACTTTGGCCGTGCCACTTCCGTAGCGGCTTTCGCCCTCAAGGCGGAGGCGGTGACCCCGGGTGGAATTCTGGTCTACGATGCCTTTGAGCGTCACACGCACGGTGCCCTCCCTGGCCTTGATCACCTTGCGGTCGCCAGTGAACGTGGCCATGTCCACGACTACGTCGTTTCGGTCCGTCGGAGCGTCGGCGGCGAAAGCCGCGCTTGCCAGCCCCAGGAGGGCCAGGACGCAGAAAATTGTGAGTGTAACTGAACTCTGTGGCGCATGACGCATGGGGTAATGGTGCATGGTAATCATTTCACTTCCTCGATGCTCCAGAGGGTGTTGCCGAAACCCGGCAGGTTGCGTGCGTGGCGGAACTCGATGCGAACCATGCCGTCGAGCCGTCGTGGGATGCCCAGTCGCAGAACGCCGGACCCCGTGTTCCATTCGGCGACGCGGACAAACCGACCCGCGTTCACGTCGGCGTGGAGGGCGGCGCTGAAATCGCCCTTCTCGCGGAACTGGGCGGGCTTGCCGAAGACGCGGACGGCTTCGCGGTAGATGCGGCTGTAGAGCCTGCGGAGGGTTTCCACCTCGCCGATGTCGGCAGGATTGATGACCAGGGCGATACTCCTAACCTTGGAGTTGCCGTCATGGGCCAGAACTAGGCGTTGACGTTGCTGCACGGTCTCGATCAGCTTGACTTCGTAGACCTTGGCCGCAGGCAGCTCCCGCGCGCCTTGCAC
>JAGLDW010001711.1 GCA_023145395.1 Lentisphaeria bacterium
TGTTCCGGGGCGGGTTCATCGTGAACGAGGCGAACGAGACGCTCACGGCGGCCGTCCGGGCCTCCCGCGCCCCGCAGTGTTTTGTTTTCTCCCGTCTGTGGACCTCGACCGTGCAGACCCCGGCCGCAGGCTGGCGGCCGACATGGTCCCAGAGCTTCGCGACGCCTTTCTCAGCGTAACGGGTCCGCCTGTTGACGGTGCGGTCCTGCGACGCGCGGACCAGCACGGGGGCCCCCAACCTGTCGGCGTGCTTGAAGAAGTCGTAGAAGTCCGCCTCTCTGTCGCAGACCGTCACGACCCGGACGCCGTCGGCCGAGGTGTGGGTTGCCGTCAGCGCCTCAAGCCAGCGGTAGCTCTCCTTCTCCTCGACAGGGAGCATGTCCTGCACGCGCTTCCCGCCGGTCCGGCGGCGCGCGCTCTCGGGGCGTAGCTTCCGCGCGAAGATCTTCTGGTCCAAGAGGCCGAGAGGCACCCCCTCCAGAGTCACGGCAAGGCAGGTGTGCATCAGCAGCCCGACGGAGAATATCTCGCTGACGTGCGCGCCCTTCTTCAGCGACATCTTGCCGAGACCGGCGGTCTTCGGATGGTTCGTGTAGACGAAGAAGCTGGTGTCCTGGATCGCGAGCACGGTGGTGTGGCCTGCGGCCCTGGCCGCCGTCTTGCGGCGATGTGCCTCCATGACCGACTCGACCCCCACGTTCTCGTTCTGAAAGAACCGATACGCGGCCTTCGTCTCGGCCCAGTCGGCGCAGGCCTGATTGATGGGGCTCTCCGGCGCGTCCGAGAATCGTTCACACAGCGTGACCAACCTGGCGTCCAGCCTCTTGTCGCCCAGGCTGACCTCCGCAAACTCTTCCGCCGCCCAACGCGATTCGTGTTCCTTGCTCTTCATGTCACTCCTCTTTGGTTGTTGACTCGGATACAATAAGTATAATATACGTCTACTACAACAGCAAGGAACCATCCATGAAGAACCTGATTAGAAAACGAGAAGCACTGGTAAAGAAGCTGGCTGAGTATCCGGACTTCGCCCGCGGATCCATCACCAGCGTGTGCTCCACATGCAACCGGGCACGCTGCATATGTCGGAAGACATCATCCCGGAGGGCATACCGCCTGACTTATAAGGATCGACATCAAAAGACGCGAACCGTGTATGTGCGGCGGGAGCAGCTTCCACGCATACGCAAGATGATCGCCAACTTCGCCCTCGTTCGAAAGATCATCGAGCAACTCGTCGAGGTAAACATCGAGGTGTTCAAGGAGGATGCCGGTTGCTAGAATCGCATCGACTTATGGGTAATAATAAGCCCACACCACTAACCGTACGGATCGCGTAGTTAGCGGTTCGGCTGCTAATGACAGAATGAACCGAGCAGAATGACTCCTGCCGAGCGGGTGAACCAGTCGTCAGGCAGTGCCGCGCATACCGTTCCGTTCTTGCTGAGCCGCCACGCACCCTTGCGGGTGTTGCCGACCGCCACCGCCCATCTCCGGGCGGTGCCGCGTTCCATGAGGTTGGCGACACGGGTCCTTGGCAGTTTCCACTGTGTCCAGACATACGCCCGGAGGCGTCGTCGTATCCAGTGGTCGAGCGTTCCGGCCAGCGTCGCGCCTAGGCCAGGGCGGAAGTATCCACCCCAGCCGCGCATCAGGCTGTTCAGTTCGC
>JAGLDW010001712.1 GCA_023145395.1 Lentisphaeria bacterium
TGTTCGCGCTGCTTGTTGTCTCGTGGAGTGTCGCGGGGGCGGCTCCGCTTCTCGAGGCGACGGATGGGCTGGCGCTGCGGCTGGACGCGGCGGCCGTGGACACGGTCGAGGGTGTGGCGGTGACGCGCTGGCGGGATCTTTCGTCCCACGGGCGACACGCCGTACAAGAGCAGACTGCCCGCCGACCCGTGCGCATCCCTCGTGTTGGCGCCGCCTTTCCCGCAGTGCGTTTCGATGGCCGCCGAAGCTTCTTGGAGTTCCCCCCACTCACACTGAAGGAGTTCACGGCCTTCGTCGTCTACACGCCGAAGGGCACCAGATCGGTGCTTCTCGGGGACGCAGTCAACCGGGACTGGCTGCGCGTGGAACCCGGACAGGTGAAGGCCAAGTGGCACAACGCGCCGGCAATCGCCAAGGGTGCAAAGCAAGTGCCTGGCGCGACGCAACTCCTCAGCGTGGTTCGTCGTGGGAAGACGGCGCGCTTCTTTCTGAACCAGGCAGCGGTCGGCACCATCACAACGACGTCGGCATTTGCTCCAGCGCATGTCGGACACAAATCGACCGATGGCGCAACCGAAAACTTCTTTGCGGGAGACATGCACGAGATTCTGGTCTACCAGCGTGCTCTTTCCGATGCGGAGCACAAGCGGGTCACTGCCTATCTGGCAACCAAGTGGAAGGTTGCAGAAGCAGAAGCAGCGGCCGAAACCGCGCCTGTTAAATCAACGGGTGGTCTGTCGCATGCCCCCATGCTCGGCGCCGTGTCGGAGACAACCGCAGCCATCTGGTTGCGCACGCACACAGCTTGCGAAGTTCGCATTGTTCTGACGGCACCGGGGCAGGAAGCCAAAGCCCTGAACCTGAAAACGGAGGCGAGTGCGGACAACACTGCCGTCGCCCGTTTCGAGGGATTGGCGCCGGACACGGACTACGCCTACACAATCTCCGCGGACTCCGCAAAGCCTGTGCGTGGCACGTTCAAGACCTTTGGCCCAAGCCTGAGACAACGGGTTGTGAAACTGGTCTACGGCTACGGATACTCTCCCGGCTATCGCATGAAGAACGACTCGATCTTCACCCAAATGACACGGAGGAAAGGAGATTTTGTCCTCTTCATCGGGGATTTTCCCTACACCTCGCTGGGCGGACGCACCGAAATCCATACCCAGAACAAGGTGATCCGGAGCAACGAAGGCTTCTCGCTTCTCACCCGGGGCACTCCCACCTGCGCAGTCTGGGACGATCACGACTTCGGGCCCAATGATTGTGACGGTGTGCATCCCAACGCGGACGAAGCACTCGCCGCGTTCAAGGACTACTGGGCCAATCCTGCCTATGGCACACCAACCAACCGGGGAATCTACAGCTCCTTCGTCATCGGGGACATCGAAGTGTTTCTCCTCGATGGTCGCTATTCATCCCGCCAGAGCGAAACCAATCCGACGATGCTCGGTCCCGTGCAGTTCCGCTGGCTCTGTGATGGCTTGCGGAGCTCTCGCGCCCGGTACAAGCTGCTCGTGTCGGGCACCCCCTTCGCCCGGGTCAAGAACGATTGCTGGGGAGGACGCTTCTACGAGAGAGAACGAGAGAAACTGTTCGCATTCATCTCGGCCCAGCGGATTTCCGGTGTGATCGGCATTTCCGGGGACATCCATCGTTGCGACATCCACAAACTCCCCATGGGCAATGGCTGGTTTTTCTATGATTTCACGGCGGGTGCGCTGGCGCGGGTGCATCGCTATCCTCCGAAGAAAACCTGGCCCGAGGCCTTGCTCTACTCCTATGGCGGCGAGGAGAGAAACATGTTTGGAGAGATCGATTTTCATCCGGCGTCGGACGCGGAGACCGCAATCACCTTCCGCTCCTTCTCCGGCAAGAACGGGCTCGTCCATCGTTTCAAATTGACCCCGGCCGATCTAAATCTGACCACCCCGCTAAAATAGCTGTCCGTCCAGAGCTCAGTGGCGCACATACGGGAGTTCTGGGATCCACTCGTTCTAGCCTGTGCGGAAAGCGGTATTGGGCTGTAAATTCTCTTGACATTCTAGTACTTGAACTATATGCTAAGTATAGAACTTTGACGTGTTGCGGAGTGTAGTCAATGTGTGCTAAAACGCTTCAACAAGACGATCGGCATTTCCCCGGCTGGCAACCGTTCGAGCAATTGGCAGAGCGCTACGACGCCTGGTTCGACACGGAACGGGGTGCCCGTGTCTTTCGTGTCGAGGCACAGTGCATTGGGGATCTGCTCGTCGATAGACCACGGCCGTGGTTGGAAGTTGGAGTTGGGACGGGCCGGTTCGCGGCAATGCTTCATGTGGACGAAGGTGTCGATCCGAGCTCCGCTGTTCTACGATTTGCCTCCCAGCGCGGGATTCGAACGAGCGTTGGCAAGGCTGAGGATTTACCCTACGCTGACCATCGTTTCGGAGCTGTTGTTTTGGTCGTGACGATCTGCTTTCTGAAGGATCC
>JAGLDW010001713.1 GCA_023145395.1 Lentisphaeria bacterium
CATCGCACGAAGCAACCTGCCAGCTCGTGGCGCAACAGGCATGCCCTCGAGTGGAACAAGAGGTGGACGTGCTCCTCACCTCAAGTGGGGGGTACCCATTGGACGCGACGTTCTACCAATGCGTAAAGGGGATGGCCTCCTGCCTGCCAGCAGTCCGAAAGGGAGGTGTTGTGATCTCGGTCGGGAGCTGCTCGGAAGGCATAGGGGGAGACGAATACCAGAGTATTCTACGCGAATACTCCGGAAGATGGCGGGAGTTTCTGAGACATTTGCAGAGCAACGACACCACCACAAAGGACCAGTGGGAATTTCAGATGCAGACGAAGGTCTTGGAGCACGTTGGCGACGACAATCTGATCTTTGTCACGAGCGGGCTCAGTTCCTCGGAATTGGCTGCCATCAGTGTCAACGGCGTGCATGCGCCTGAAGACCGAATACAGGAAAACGTGCAGGAGATAGTGGATCGTTTTGTGCGGGAAGGCCGGTCCATGGCCGTGATCCCGGAAGGTCCCTATTGCGCCCCAAACGCAGGAGATTGAGAGCATGTCCGATCCGCGATACGAAAGCTTCATGGGCTTGGGTCCCAAGCGGATTCCGCACTGGGAGCACTGCTCAAACCCGGATGCGGAGACCTACCTGACGGGAATCGACTACTACGAGCATCCTCGGCTCTGCCGCCTCAAACTGGCCGAGCTGTACCCTCAGCTATGTCTCGCCGCCCCCCCAACCGACGAGCCAAAAGTCCGGCCCGAGGATCAGGCGGATCAGAGCAAAGGGCGCTGGGGCGACTCTCTGCGCAACTATTGGCAGCAGGACGTGGCGAGCCAGCGCTTCGGAAGCATGGAGGAGATGTTGCGTTTCAGCCCTCTGGAGCAAGGCGATTTCACTGGCTGGAACGTCGTTGTGGATGGCGACTTCCGAAGCGAGGAGATCATCTACGAACGCTACCGGAAACAGTATCCGGCGGAGTGGGGGGACCAGGCGCCGACAAGCTCGTCCGCCTCAACCAGTTTCTACAACACCATGTTCATGTGGCCCATGCTCGTCTTCGGTTATGAAAACTTCCTGCTGCTCTGCATGGAGCCGGAGTTCGACCGCATCATGGAGGAGTTTGCGGAGATCAACCGCCGCGTGTTCCGGGCTTTTGCGAGACTCCCGGTGAACTTCGTCGTGAGCCACGATGACATTGTCCTGTCCAACGGCCCGGTTTGCAGCCCGGCCTGGATGCACAAGCACATCTTTCCCCGCTACGAGGAGTTCTGGGGCATCCTGAAACAGGC
>JAGLDW010001714.1 GCA_023145395.1 Lentisphaeria bacterium
ACTGGCGCTGTGCCTTGGCAGTGTTTCAGCGCTGGCGTCCGCAACGTTTGACGCTGACTGCCGGGCCTTGTCCAAAGGGGAGCATAGGCTGACAGGGACGAAAAACTATGAGGCCGCTGTTGACTACATCGTCAAGCGGCTGGCGCAAATCGGTGTGCCGGAACGCTTGAACGAAGCAAGCGGAAGCGCCGAACGTTTCGTGGTGCGTACGGGGCTGGTGAACCGACTGATTGAAGCCGATGGCGGCCTTGAAGCCCTGAACACGCGTCTGGCAAAATTGGCAGCATCAGGGCAGGAGCACGGCGGCGAACATGCCACGCTCGTTGTTCTCTTGGCCGACGTTGTGATGACAGCGTGCGGGGGCACGGAAGGAATGGTAGCAGCTCTGGTGGAGGAAGCTGGTGGAGCCAAGGGACTGGCAAAGGTACGCGGGGAGGATGAGAAGGAATTAAAGCATTTACTCGAGGCGCTGGATGGCCCGGGGGGGCTCCTGCCCATCTGTGAGCGCCTGGCCGAGATCAAGGGCGGCATTGAACCGCTTATGCGCGCTGTCGTGGAAGACCACGGGGACATCAAGAAACTGGCGACAAAAATCGTTGGCCGGGACAATGATGATGCTCACGAGGGCCGTGTGGGTTCACTTCCGGAAGACCTCGAGCCGCAAGAATTGCTGCCGCCGCTTGTCGCCAGCCTGGTCCAGCGCTTCACCCAGTTCCAGGCCTTGGAGAAGGTCATCGTCCGGGACAAAATCTTTGCTGCGGGGATCGCCGGTCCCGGGCACATGAAGGAGACGAATGCCCGCGTGGCGGAAGGCGATTCTGGCCTTGTTGCTCTTCTCGTCGAAGCCGTACACGCCGGAGGGGAACTCTCTGGTCTGATCACACGCTTAACCGAGGTGCAGCCGGACTGCATCCCCTTGTCGGCGGCTACCGGCGGAGTCATGGGGCTGACCCAGCGACTCGCTCTGCGTTTGACCGAATCTTTGTGCGAACGTCTGGCCGAGGCCAATGGCGGGTGCGAATTGATCGTCCAGCCGTTCCCTACGGTTCAGACGCAAGTGAAGCGCTGCGAAATGGTTGCCGCAAACGGCAAATCGCTGCCTCTACTGCACATGCGCCCGAACGGCATCATCCCCCCGGTGACTCCCCCGGAGGGAGTGACTGCCCGCCTGGTCGATGTGGGAGCCGGCCGTATAGAAGATTTTGCCACGGTGTCCGTACAGGGCGCGATAGTGGTACTTTCATACAATGCGGAGGGCTGGAGCCGTGCTTTCCGCCTTGGCGCCCGGGCCGTGGTCTTCGTCAAAGACGGTATCTGCGAGTCCAGGCATCCGCATTACCTGGAAG